>JBGSTQ010000029.1:0-4058 GCA_041736375.1 Thiobacillaceae bacterium | reverse complement strand
CGGTGGTCGGCTCGTCGAGAAACAGCAGTTCGGGATCGTGCACCAGCGCGCGCGCCAGGGTCAGACGCCGCTTCATGCCGCCCGACAGCTGGCCGATCGGCGCATCCGCCTTGTTCGCCAAGCCGGCAAACTCCAGCAGTTGCGGCACCCGCGCGGCAACACTTTTCCGGTCCATGCCGAAATAGCGGCCGTAGGCCAGGAGGTTTTCGGCGACGGTGAAATCGGGGTCGAGGTTGTCGATCTGCGGCACCACGCCGACCTTCATCCGCGCCTCGCGGGCGCGGGCGGGAACCGCAATGCCCGCCAGATCGATGGTTCCGCCATCCGGTTCGATCAGCCCCAGCATAAGGCGCAGGGTGGTCGTCTTGCCGGCGCCGTTGGGGCCGAGCAGGCCGAAGCACTCGCCGCGCCGGACATCGAGATCGACGCCGCGCACGACCTCGGTGTCGCCGTAGCGCTTGGTCAGCCCGCGGACCTTCAGCATGGGCAGGCCTCGAGGAAAGCCTGCTTCAGTTCCTTCAGCTTGCCGTGAAAGAAGTGGCCGGCTCCGGGGATGCCCTTCACCGCCAAATGGTGCTCGGCGGCCCAGAGGCGGATGGCGGCCGGCGGAATGAGTTCGTCCTCCTCGCCGACGATGACCACCGTGTCCTCCGGGACCGGATCGAATTCATACATGGTGACGGCGGGGGCGACGAGGATCAGGCGGCGGGCGTCGAGGTGCTGGCGCAGGCGGTGCTGGACATAGGCGCCGAAGGAAAATCCGGCCAGCACCCAGGGCAGGTCGGGGTAGCTCTTCTCGACGAAGCGGGCGATCGTCAGCAGGTCCTCGGTTTCTCCCATGCCGGCGTCGAAGCTGCCCTCGCTCATGCCGACGCCGCGGAAGTTTGGCCGCACCGTCACCCAGCCGGCCTCGTTGGCCGTCTTGGCGAGCGTGGTGACGACCTTGTTGTCGAGGCTGCCGCCGTGCAGCGGATGCGGATGCGCCACCAGCAGCAGGCCGTGGCGTTCCGTCTCCGGATCGTCGATGACCGTCTCGACCTTGCCCGCCGAGGTCGGGATGCGCAGCTTGTAACGTTTCATGGGGCCGCTTCGCTCGGCCGTTTCACTTCAGTTGCAGGCGCTCGACGATGCGGCCCTTTTTCAGGTGTTCCTCGAAGATCTCGTCGATGTCGCGCTCGTCCACGTAGGTGTACCAGATGCCCTCGGGGTAGACGACCACCACCGGTCCCTCGTTGCAGCGGTCCATGCAGCCGGCGCTGTTGATGCGGATTTGGCCGGCGCCGTTCATGTCGGCCTGCTTGACCTTGCGCTTGAGGTAGTCGCGCATTTTCTGGCCGCCCGCGGCGCCGCAGCACTGGGCGCCGTCCTCGCGTTCGTTGACGCAGAAGAAAACGTGATATCTGAAGTGGGGGTCGGGTGCGTTCATTCGGTGAATTCGTCGTATTTGCGGGCGTTGCCGTGCGCCTTGTCCACCGGATAGCGGCGCGCGTTGAGTTCGAGCTTGTCGGCGGCGGCCTGCAGCGGGTCGATCTCCAGCACGTCCGCCAGGCGAGTCAGATAGATCAGCACGTCGGCGATTTCCTGACGTACGGCTTCGAGTTGTTCCGGGTCGAGCGAGCGGCTTTCCTCGGCCGTCAGCCACTGGAAGGGCTCGACCAGTTCGGCCGCCTCGACGCTCAGCGCCATTACCAGGTTCTTCGGCGTGTGGTAGCTTTCCCAGGCGCGTGCGGCGGCAAATTCGCGGAGGCGCAGGCGCAGGGTATCGAGGCTGTCGATCGTCGGGGACGGCATGGACACATGATACCTTCCCGGCGACGGACTTACGACAGGGGTGTCGGAGGCTCGTCAAGATCGCGTCCGGACATCCGTTTACAGGTTCTGAAAACTTTGGGATTGTCGCGAACGATCGCTGGCCTGCCACTTGCTTGATACCATCCAGTGATCTAATCAGTTAAAACCTGCTCTGGCATAATGCTTGCGGGTTATCCGTTCATAAGGGAGATGGCGATGTTCACGTTCAACAGACATTTTGTTCTTACCGGGGCTGTTCTCGCGGCGGCTGCCCTCACAGCTTGCTCGAATACACCGACCTATCCCCCTGCGCCCATACAGGCGCCTCCCCCCGTGTCCGTGGATGCGCGGATTAGCGGCTGGAATTATCTGATCGGCCCCGGAGACTCGGTGAGTGTCTTCGTCTGGCGCAACCCTGAAGTGTCCGGCGGCTTCCCGATCCGCCCCGACGGCAAGATGACCATGAACCTGATCGAGGATATGCAGGCAGCGGGCAAGACCCCGACCCAGCTGGCGCGTGATATCGAGAAGGCGCTGTCCAAATACATCCAGGAACCGATCGTCACCGTCATCATGGCCGGCGGCATTGGTCCCTACAACCAGCAGGTCAGGGTGTTGGGCGAGGCCAGCACGCCGCAGGCGATGGCTTATCGCGAAGGCATGAGTCTGGTTGATGTGATGATTGCGGTAGGGGGGCTGACCGACTTCGCCGATGGCGACAAGGCCTACATCTCGCGAATCGTCAAGGAAGATGGTTCACGCGCCCAGTTCGGGGTCCGGCTCGAGGATCTGATCCGGGACGGCGATAGCACGGCCAACGTGGAAATTCGCCCGGGTGACGTCCTGGTCATCCCCGAGAGCCTTTGGTGATCTGTTTGCGCCGCCTCAGGGCGGCGTTTTTAAGCTAGGGAATCCGCATGGATCAAGTGTTGCAGCAAATACTCGGCTACGCCAAGGCGGCCTGGCACCGCCGCTGGTGGGGCGTGGCCGTGGCCTGGCTGGTATGCATCGTCGGCTGGACCTGGGTGATGATGATGCCCGAACGTTACGAGGCTACGGCCCGGGTTTATGTCGACACGCAGACCCTGTTGAAACCGTTGCTCTCGGGTCTGGCGGTCGAACCCAACGTCGAGCAGCAGATCAAGATGATGACCCGGCAGCTGGTCAGCCGCCCCACGCTGGAAAAAGTGGCGCGGATGACCGATCTGGACGTCAAGGCCAAGACGCCCGAAGATACCGAGAAGATGCTCAACGATCTGGCGAGCAGGATTTCCATTGCAGATGCCGGCCGCGAAAACCTCTACACCATCGCCTATCAGGATCCCAATGGCGACCTCGCCAAGAAGGTGGTGCAATCGCTGCTGACGATCTTCGTCGAAACCAGCCTGGGCAAGACCCGCCAGGACATTTCCAGCTCGCAGCGCTTCATCGAGGAACAGCTGCAGCAATACCAGCAGAAACTGGTCGAGGCGGAAAACGCCCTGACCGAATTCAAGCGCAAGAACATCGGCATGATGCCGGGCGAGGGCGGCGGCTACTACGCCAAGCTGGCTGAAACCGCGGCGCAGCTGCGCCAGGCCCAGCTCGACCAGCAGGAGGCGCTGAACCGCCGCAACCAGCTCAAGCGCCAGCTCGAGGACGAGGAACCGGAACTGACCGCCGCCGCTGCAGCGGCTTCGACCAATTCGGAACTCGATGGGCGCATCCAGGCACTGCACAAGCAGATCGACCAGCTGCGCCTGCAATACACCGACCTGCACCCCGATATCCAGTCGACCAAGCGGCTTATCCAGAAGCTCGAGGACCAGAAAAAGGCCGAGCTCAGCGAACGCAAGAACGACCCGTCTGGCGCGCGGATCCAGAACCCGGTCTACCAGCAGCTGACCATCGCCATCGCCGAGGCCGACGCCACCGTCTCCTCGCTGCAGGCTCGCGTGGGGGAGTATCAGCGCCGCTATGCTGAGTTGCGTAACGCCTCCAACATGATTCCCCAGGTCGAGCAGGAGTACACCCAGCTGATGCGCGACTACGACGTCTATCGGCAGAACTACGACGCCCTGCTTAAGCGCCGCGAATCGGTCACCATGTCCGGAGAGGTCGAGAGCAAGACCGATACCGTCGACTTCCGCGTGATCGACCCGCCGTTCGTCCCCAGTCAGCCCGCCTGGCCCAACCGTCCGCTGTTCCTTTCCCTCGTCACGCTGGGCGGGCTGGTCGCCGGCGTGGCGGTGGCCTTTCTGCTGAGCCAGTTGCGCCGCACCGTGACC
>JBGSTQ010000228.1:0-12658 GCA_041736375.1 Thiobacillaceae bacterium | reverse complement strand
GAATTTGCTTGGCCTGATATTCATGCAGGTTCATTGTTTTTTCGATGGAAGCTCGCCAAAACGTGCATTTTGAAGCAAAGCCCCCCGCTACGGAAGCCGCAGCCGCAGAAACAGTCGTCCGCCTCGCGCCGCGTATGGCCGACCTGCCGGCCGACGCATGGAACGCGCTCGCCGGCGATTCGCCCTTCCTGCAGCATGCCTTTCTGCACGCGCTGGAAGCCAGCGAGTGCGTCGGCGCCCACATCGGCTGGGAACCGGTGCATCTGGCGCTGTTTCGCAATGACCGCCTCGACGCCGCGATGCCGCTCTACGTCAAGCACCACTCCTGGGGCGAGTTCGTGTTCGACTGGGCCTGGGCCGACGCCTACCGCCGCCACGGGCTCAACTACTACCCCAAGCTGGTGTGCTGCGTGCCCTTCTCCCCGGTGCCCGGCCCGCGCCTGCTGGCGCGGAACGACGCCGACCGCGCCACACTGATCCAGGCCGCGTTGAAGCTCACCCGCGATCTGAGTTTGTCGTCGTTACACATCCTGTTCCCCACCGAGCCCGACCATACCGCGCTCAAGGCCACGCCTCTCCTGCACCGCAGCGGTTTCCAGTTCCACTGGCATAACGCGGGCTATGGCAGCTTCGACGATTTCCTCGCCGCCCTGACGCACGACAAGCGCAAGAAAATCCGCCAGGAGAGGAAAAAACTCGCGCATCTGGGCGTGACGTTTCGCTGGGTCGAAGGCACGCAGAGCACCGACGCCGACTGGGATTTTTTCTACCGTTGCTACGCCGACACCTATGCCCGCCACCGCAGCGACCCGCATCTCAACCGCGCCTTCTTCGCCGCGCTGCGTCAAACGATGCCGGACACGCTGGTGCTGATCATTGCCGAAAAGCATGGCGAGCCGGTTGCCTGCTCGTTCTGCGCAAAAGACCGCGAGCGGCTGTACGGCCGTCACTGGGGCACGCTGGAATACGTGCCCGGCCTGCACTTCGAAACCTGCTACCAGCAGGGCATCGAGTACGCGATCGCCCACGGTCTCCAGGTTTTCGAGGGTGGCGCACAGGGCGAGCACAAGCTCGCGCGCGGCCTGGTTCCGGTTACCACGCATTCCTGGCACTGGCTCGAGAACGCCGAATTCCGCGAGGCGGTCGACCGCTTTCTGCAACGTGAAACCGACGCCATCAGCCATTACATGGACGAACTTGAAGGTCCGTACAAGCGGGACCTATCAGTCGGATAACAGCGGAGACCGTCTGAGCTCCCGCTGCAGCGGCAAAGCATGCGCCCTTAGCGATGCAGGCGACCGGAAACCGGCTGCAGGTCGGCGCTCAACGCGTCGCGCTGGTCGAAGACAAAGCAGTCGCCGCGGTAATGCGCACCGCCAACTTCCTCGAAGTACTTGAGGATGCCGCCCTCCAGCTGGTAGGTGCGCTCGAGGCCGACGGCCTGCATGTGGATCGCGGCCTTCTCGCAGCGGATGCCGCCGGTGCAGAAGGACACCACGGTCTTGCCGGCGAAGTCGTCGCGGTGCCGTGCCAGGAGCGGCGGAAACTCGCTGAAGCGGCCGATGTCGAAATCGACCGCCCCCTCGAACGTGCCCGCCGCCACCTCGTAGTCGTTGCGGGTATCCAGCATCACCACCGGCCGTCCTTCGTCGTCGCAGCCGCGATCCAGCCATTGCTTCAGGGTGGCCGCCGCCACCGCCGGCGCCCGCCCTTCCTCGGGACGAATCAGCGGCATGTTCATGGTGATGATTTCCTTCTTCAGCCGCACCCGCAGCTTCCTGAACGGCAGGGCGGCGGAGAGGCTTTCCTTCGGCTGCAGGTCGGCGAAGCGCGGGTCGGCGCGCAGATGACTCACGATTGCGTCGATGGCGTCGCGGCGGCCGGCGAGGAAGACGTTGATCCCTTCCGGCGCCAGCAGGATCGTGCCCTTCAGGTCGAGCGCCTGGCAGCGGGCCGTCAGCGTCGCCTTGAGGGCGTCGCGATCGGTCAGCGTGATGAACTTGTAGCAGGAGATGTTGACGACGTGCACGGCGATAACCCTGAATGAAACGCCGACATTATAGGGGCCGACACCCGACCCCCAGAGGGGCGGGGAATTTTGATACCCTCTGGCTAACGCACCCTGCCCCGAACGCCATGGAAGAGCCTCTGCAGACCCTGGAACACGCCAAGAGAACCGCCATCGATCTGGCCATCCAGTTCGGCCCCAGGCTGCTGGTCGCGCTGCTGATCCTGGCGGTCGGCTTCTACGTCGGGCGCTGGATCGGCCGCGCTGCCGACAAGATGCTGCGCAAGCTCGGGCTGGACGAGACGGTGCGGCTGCTGCTGGTGCGCATCGTGCGCCTGCTGGTGCTGGGGCTGTTCCTCATCATGGCGCTGCAGAACCTCGGGGTCGAACTGCTGCCGCTGATCGCCGGCCTGGGCGTGGCGGGCGCCGGTATCGCCCTGGCGATGCAGGGGGTGCTCGGCAACCTGGCCGCCGGGCTGACAATCGTGTTCACCCGGCCGTTCCACGTCGGCGAGTACATCTCCATCGTCGACGAGGAAGGGCTGGTCGAGGAAATCCGCCTGTTCAACACCGTGCTGAGCCATCCCGACCGCTCGCGGGTGGTGATTCCCAACCGCAAGATCGTCGGCGAGATCCTGCACAACTACGGCACCCTGCGGCAGCTCGACATCACAGTGGGCGTAGCCTACGACACCGACATCCAGAAAGCGCTCACCGCCGTGCGGGACGTCCTCAAAGGCAACGGCCGGATATTGGCCGACCCTGAACCGGTGATCCGTGTGCTCGCCCTGGCCGAGTCAGGCGTGAACATCGGCGTCCTCCCCTGGGTGGCCGCGCAGGACTACGTGGCGGCGTCGAGTGAAATCACCCAGTCGGTACTCGAGATCTTCCGCGCCCGCGGCATCGTCATCGCCCTGCCGCAGCGCGAAGTCAGGCTGCTTGGCGGCTGAGCCTTTCTTTCGCTGCCATGACTCTCGTTCCCGACATCCGCCCCGGGCAGTCGCTCGATCTGCTCAAGGAACTGCACATCCTGACGCGCGACGGCAAGCTCAACCAGGACAGCCGCCGCAAGCTCAAGCAGGTTTACCACCTTTACCACTTCATCGAGCCGCTGCTCGACGAGGTGCTGTCGCGGCAGGAGTCGCTGACGCTCGCCGATCACGGCGCCGGCAAGTCCTACCTCGGCTTCATCCTCTACGACCTGTTCCTCAAATCGAAATCGGCGGGTCACCTCTACGGCATCGAGACGCGCAGCGAACTGGTCGAGAAGTCGCGCCTGCTGGCGCAGCGGCTCGGCTTCGCGCGCATGTCCTTCCTCGACCTGACGGTGGAGGAATCGATCGAGTCGGCCGTACTGCCGCCGCGCGTCGACGTGGTGACCGCGCTGCACGCCTGCAACACCGCCACCGACGACGCCATCCGCTTTGCCCTGGCCAAGGAGGCGCGCCACATCGTGCTCGTCCCCTGCTGCCAGGCCGAGGTCGCCAGCGTGCTGCGGCAGAACAAGAACGCCTCGCTGGCGAAAACGCCGCTGTCGGAAATCTGGCGCCACCCCATCCACACCCGCGAATTCGGCAGCCAGGTCACCAACGTGCTGCGCTGCCTGCTGCTGGAATCGCACGGCTATCGCGTCAGCGTCACCGAGTTGGTCGGATGGGAGCATTCGCTGAAGAACGAGCTCATCGTTGCGACACGCGAGGGTACGCCGCGCGGCAATGCGCGCGAACGGGCAGAAGCGATCCTGCACGAACTGAACCTGGAGGAACTGGACTGGCGTTTCGTTTACTGAAGCGGCACCGGGCCGCGCGGCTCAAGCCGGCGGCTTGAGCCGGATCAGACGAACCGCGACACTGGCGTCGTCGCTGCTCAGGCTGATTTCGCCGTCCTGCACCATGCATTGCAGGCGCATGCTGCGGGCGGCGAGCGCGGCCAGCGCCCGGCTGGTTTCGGCGGGGATCTGCAGCACCGTCAGGTTATCGTGACGGCCGAGCTTTTCGGCAATCTGCTTCCACCAGACCTCGCAACCGCTTCCATAACACACCACCCAGGCCTGGGCTGCACGGCTGCAGGCCTTGCGGATGCGCGTCTCGTCCGGCTGGCCGAGGTCGATCCACAGGCGGATCTCGCCGGTGAGGTCCTTCACCCATATCTCAGGCTCGCTCACTTCGGACAGGCCGCGGGTGAAGGCGATGCCCTCCTCGGCAGCCAGCGCATAAGCCAATACCCGAACCATCATGCGCTCGTCGGTTTCCGAGGGGTGGCGAGCAAGGGTCAGCGCATGCTCGGCATAATAATGCCGGTCCATGTCGGCAATTTGCAGGTCGGCCTTGTAGATCGTGGCTTTGAGCGCCATGGTGCATGCCCTGGAAGAATCGAGGGGCGGATTGTACGCCGTGACGCCGGATGGCGAGATCAGCAATCTCCACCATGAGGGATAATTAAATGAGGCTCGCTGTCCTGCCCGGGAACCCGCAAGGCCGCCGGTGCCTCCAAACAAATGTCCCGCTGAGGTAATTCAACATGAACCTGCGTTTGATCACGTTTACCGGCGCGTTGCTGGCTGCCCTGCTCGGCGGTTGCGCCACCCCGCACTACCAGAAATTCTATCGCCACGAGCCGCCTGCCGATCCCCAGGGAATCGCCTGCGTGCAGGGCTGCGACGAGAAGAAGCAGGTCTGCCAGGCCGATTGCCAGTCACGCTACCAGGCTTGCCTCGCAAGGATCGAGCCCGAGGTCGAGGGGCGTTATCTCGAGGCCCTGAAACAGTACGAACAGGATCTCAGGGAATACTCCCGTGCATTGCGCCACTATGAGATGCAGATGGATTTCTATTACTGGCCGGGTTATCACTGGTATCCGCGCTACGGTTACTGGTCTCCCTGGTATGCCTGGAACCCCTGGCCCGCGCCTGCAGTCTGGCTGCCCCCTGTTCCCAACCAGCCCACCCGTGACAGCGTCAGGGCCTGGCTGGCGAGGCAGAACTGCCAGGACGATTGCGGTTGCCTGCCCGCCTACGACGCCTGCTTCACCGCCTGCGGTGGCAAAGTCATTGAAGAGACCCGCTGCGTGAAAAACTGCCCGCAGTAGCGGGCCGCTGGCCAGGGTGCAATGCCCCCGTGCCTGTGCCTGTCATTCAAGCCGCGCGCTAGTCGAGGCGCCCGTTCTCAGCCAGGCGCAGGCTGCAACTGGCACCACACTTGACGCATCGCTTATGCTGTTGTGTTACCTAACCCGCACATCTGCCATGAGACCCACCGAACATTTCATTCCCGGCAAGGACGCCTCGCTCGAAGCGTCGATCGCCACCCTGCGATCCGGGCTCGAAGCACTGGATTTCCATATCGAGGAACGCTCCTGGCTCAACCCGGTGGAAGGCGTGTGGTCGGTGCACATCCGCGACCGCGACTGCCCGCTGCTGTTCACCAACGGCAAGGGCGCCTCGGAACTGGCCGCGCGGGCGAGCGCGCTGGGCGAGTATTTCGAGCGGCTGTCGACCAATTACTTCTGGACGCATTTCTATCTGGGCGAGCTGATCGCCAGCCGCGCCTACGTCCACCACCCCGACGAGCGCTGGTTCGAGGCGGACAGTGACGACTGGCCGGAAGCTCTGCTCACGCCCGAGCTGCACGCCCTCTACAACCCGGATGAAGGCGTGCGCGCCGACCAGCTGATCGACCTCAATTCCGGCAACGCCGCACGCGGCATCTGCGCCATCCCCTACCAGCGCCTTCGCGACGGCCAAGCCGTGTATTTTCCGGTCAACCTCATCGGCAACCTCTACGTCAGCAACGGCATGTCGGCCGGCAACACGCTGATGGAAGCGCGCACCCAGGCGCTGGCCGAAATCTTCGAGCGCCACATCAAGTTCCGCATCATCGAGGAGGGCCTGTGCCTGCCCGACGTACCCGAAGCCGTGATCAACCGCTACCCGCACATCGCTGCGGGCATCCGCGGCCTGCGCGAAGCGGGCTTCGGCATCCTGGTGAAGGACGCCTCGCTCGGTGGCCGCTATCCCGTGATGAACGTCACCCTGCTGCACCCCCAGGACCAGGGCTGCTTCGCCAGCTTCGGCGCGCACCCACGTTTCGAGGTGGCGCTGGAACGCGCGCTGACCGAACTGCTGCAGGGCCGCGCGCTCGATTCGCTGGCGGGCTTCCCAGCTCCCGGATTCGACCCGACCGAAATCGCCGACCCGCAGAATCTGGAAATCCACTTCGTCGATTCCAGCGGCGTGATTTCCTGGCAGTTTCTGCGCGACACCCCCGACTTCGAATTCGTCGACTGGAATTTCGGCACCACCACCGAAGAGGATTACGCGTGGTCGGTCGACGCGCTGCACACCGAAGGCCACGATCTCTACATCGCCGATTTCACCCACCTCGGCGTCTATGCCTGCCGCATCCTGGTGCCGGGCGTGTCGGAAATCTATCCGGTCGAGGAACTCGAGTTCGAGAACAACAGCGTCGGCAACCTGATCCGCCCGGCGCTCGCGCGCCTGCCGGAACTCACCGAAGATGAATGCGCCGAACTGTTCGACCTGATCGTCGAACTCGAACTGGCCGACGACCGCCTCGTCACGGTGCTGATCGGCCTCGCCCCGGATGCCGATTCACCATGGACCGATCTGCGCATCGGCGAGTTGAAGCTCCTGCTCGCACTCGCCCTCGGCGATGACGACACCATCCGCGAAGGCTGCACCTGGATCGCACAATACGGCCAGCGCAGCGAACCGCGCCTGAAGGTATACCGCTGCATCGCCGACCTCGCCCAGCTTGGCGACCCCAGTCCCTTCGAGCCCGCGCTGGCCCTGATGTACGGCCGCGAGACGCTGGAACAAGCGTTCGCGCTGTTCAATCAGGACGAGCGCTTCTTCGGACTGACCACGCTGGGCAGCAACTTCGAAGGCAGCGCGATCCACCAGCGCCTGCTGGAGGCGTACCGCAAGGTGCGTGGCTAGGTCTCCTTCTAATGAAAATCCCCAAGCGGCTCGAACCCCTGATCGAAGATGGCCTGATCGACGGCGTCGTGCGCCAGCTCATGAGCGGCAAGGAGGCCATGGTCTTCGTCGTGCGCTGCGGTGACGATATCCGCTGCGCCAAGGTCTACAAGGAGGCCAACCAGCGCAGCTTCCGCCAGGCCGTCGATTACACCGAAAACCGCAAGACCAAGAACAGCCGCCAGGCGCGCGCCATGGCGAAAGGCACAAAATTCGGCCGCCAGATGCAGGAAGCCGCCTGGCAGAGCGCCGAAGTCGACGCACTGTACCGGCTCGCCGCCGCCGGGGTGCGTGTGCCCAAGCCGTACAATTTCTTTGAGGGCGTCCTACTGATGGAACTGGTGGCCGACTTGGATGGCAACGCCGCGCCCCGGCTCAATGACGTGTCGTTCACCGAAGACGAGGCCCTTGCCCACCACCGCACCCTGATCGGGGAAGTCGTGCGCATGCTGTGCGCCGGAGTCGTCCACGGCGACCTGTCCGAGTTCAACATTCTGATCAGCGCCGACGGCCCGGTGATCATCGACCTGCCGCAGGCGGTCGATGCTGCGGGCAACAACCACGCCCATGCCATGCTGGCGCGTGACGTGAACAATCTGAGGGGGTATTTCGGCCAGTTCGCGCCGGCGCTGCTGGCGACTCAATACGCCGAGGAAATCTGGGCGCTATATGAACACGGCGGTTTGCATCCCAATGTCGAACTCACCGGCCGTTACGAATGTGAAAAGCCGCCGGTCGATCTTGAGGGCGTGATGCGGGAGATTGATGACGCGCGGGACGAAGAAGCAGCGCGGCTGTTGCGCTTGCAGGAGCAGGGGTAATTAGAGCCCTGCCCTCCAGGCCCGCAACAAGGGTTAAATCCCGGGCATGCCGACGAATCGATCCAGCGCCTTGAAATCCGCAAGCCAGCGAAGAATGCCGGGGAAGTGTGTGGTGTCGACATGCCCCTGCTTGGACAGTGCGACATAGGGAAAGCAGGCAACGTCGGCAACCGTCGGACCGGGGCCCGCAAGCCAAGTTTCCTTGCCGAGATGGGCTTCCAGAACGTCTAGCGCCTGTCTGGCCGCCTGATGGGCTGCTTCCAGATCGCCCGCACGCCCAAAGTGCACGATTGCCCGGGCGCGAAAGAGACCGGTTTGAATCTCGTTCTGCGCGAGTTCGAGCCATTGCATCACCTGGCCGAACGGTTCCGGGTCACGCGGCAGCCAGCGCGCTGTCTTGTCATACCGGGCGGCCAGATAACACAGGATGGCGGTCGATCCCCAGAGACTGAAATCGCCATCCAGAAGGGTGGGAATCTGACCACGCGGATTCAGTTGCAGATAGCTTTCATCCACCTGGTTCTTTCCGTCCTTCATGGATACCGCTAGGCGCGCATAAGGGACATCCAGGAAAGACAGAAGCAGTCGAACCTTGTAGGCATTGCCGGAAGCCTCACGGTCATAGAGTTTCAGCATGGGCCATCCCGATCAGACAGCATTACCGGCCTCGATTCGCTTGAGAAGCGCATCCGCCTCGGCCAGACGGGCTTCGCTGAAAACATGAATGCCAGCCTGGTGCAGCAGGGTGGCCGTGACGCCTTGTTCAGGGATTCGGGTAGCGGTGAACGTGCCATCGAAGGTAAAACCGCTTCCGCAGGACGGGCTGCCCTCCTTCAGGACAGCGACCCGAATATGCCTGGCACGGGCCAGTTCAAGCGCTCGCTCGGCTCCGCTGACGAGGCAGACCGTCACATCCCGTCCATTGGCGTCGACAACCCTGGCCATTCCGGCGAGCACCTGCTTGCCACCGGCAGCCTCGGCAATTTCGGCGCGCGGACGCGGAACAGGCAACCCCCCTGCGACCTCCGGGCATACCGACACGACACGTCCCTCGTCCAGCCAGCGTTGCATGATGTCGTGATCGCATCGCATGTCGCCACCGTTGTAGCGAACCGCTTCACCGAGCAGGCAGGCGCTTACAAGGACATATTCCATTCTGGAACCAGAGGATTGGACATGATTGCCCACACGTGCATGCTTTCAGTCCGTCCCCATCCAAACTGGAAAAAAAGTCTCACCCTCCGCGCTGCCGCACCGTCTCATACAAACACAGCGCCGCCGACACCGAGACATTGAGGCTCTCCACCGTGCCGCCGATGGGGATGCGCGCGACCTGATCGCAGCTTTGCTTGACCAGGCGCCGGATGCCCGCGCCTTCCGCACCCAGCACCCAGGCGATGCCGATCTTGGCGTCGATGCCGGACAGGGGCTGGTCGCCGTCCATGTCGGCGGCGATGACCCAGATGTTGTGTTCCTTGAGGTCTTCGATGGTGCGCGCGAGGTTGGTGACCATGATGTAGGGCACGGTTTCGGCGGCTCCGGAGGCGACCTTTTCCACCGTGGCGTTGATGCCGACGGCGTTGTCCTTGGGCGCGATGACGGCGTGCACGCCGAACGCATCGGCCGAACGCATGATCGCGCCGAGGTTGTGCGGGTCGGTAACGCCGTCGAGGATGACCAGGAGCGGCGGGCCCTTGATGCTTTCCAGCACCTCGTCGAGCGACTGCGTCAGCGCCACCGGCTTGACGCGGGCGACCACGCCCTGGTGCTTGGCAGTCTTTCCGACCAGCCGGGTCAGCCGGTCGGCTTCGACCTGCGCCAGCTTGACGCCGTTGTCCCTGGCCTGGTGCACCAGATCGCGCGCGCGCGCGTCGCGCCGGGTCAGGTCCAGGTAGATTTCGAATATGCCCGCTGGGTCCTGGCGCAGACGGGCGAGGACGGGGTGAAATCCATAGATGAGTTTTTCGGCGGACTTCTCGCTCATTTCTTCTTGGCGCCGGTTCGGGTCTTGGCTGTCTTCTTTTTCGGCGCGTCGCTGTCTCCCACCGAACCAATTGCTTCGACCAGACTGAAATCGATCTTGCTGGTCTCGATGTCGGCGCGCATCACCTTGATGCGCACGCGGTCACCCAGGCGATAGCGCTTGCCGGTGCGCTCGCCGAGCATCATGTGTTTGGCCTGGTCGTAGTGGAAGTAGTCCTGGCCGAGTTCGGAGACGTGAACCAGGCCTTCGATGAAAATCTCGTCGATCGCGACAAACATCCCGAAGCTGGTCACCGCGCTGACGGTGCCGTCGTATTCGTCGCCGATGCGGTCGCGCATGAAATAGGTCTTCAGCCAGGCGTCGACGTCGCGGGTGGCGTCGTCGGCGCGGCGCTCGGTCAGCGAGCAGTGCACGCCGATCTCCGCCAGGCCCTTGGCGGGCAGCTTCTCGCCGTTCAGCACCGCCTTGATGCCGCGATGTACCAGCAGATCGGGATAGCGACGGATCGGTGAGGTGAAGTGGGTGTAGGCCTCGTAGGCCAGGCCGAAGTGGCCCTTGTTGTCCGGACTGTAGATCGCCTGCTTGAGTGAACGCAGCATCACGGTCTGCAGCAAGCCATGATCGGGACGCAGCTTGATCTTCTCCAGCAGGGCCGCGTATTCCTTGGCATGGGGCTTGTCGCCGCCGCCGAGTTCGAGGCCGAATTCGGCGAGGAAGCTGCGCAGCGCGGCGAGCTTCTCGGCCGTCGGGCCCTCGTGCACGCGGTACAGCGCGGGCTGCTTGTTCACGTGCAGGAAGTCCGACGCACAGACGTTGGCCGCCAGCATGCACTCCTCGATGATGCGGTGGGCGTCGTTGCGGATCACCGGCACGATGGCCTTGATCTTGCCCTGGTCGTCGAACTGGATCTGCGTCTCGGTCGAGCCGAAATCGATCGCACCGCGCTTGGCGCGCGCCTTCAGCAGCACCCGGAACAGCTTGTCCAGTGCCTCCAGATGCGGCATCAGCGCGGCCTGCTTCTTCTCCGGTTTGACCGCATCGGAGAGCCAGTCCCACACCTGGTTGTAGGTGAGGCGCGCGTGCGAATAGATCACCGCCGGGTAGAAGCGGTATTCCTTGACGCTGCCGGCACTGCTGATCTGCATGTCGCACACCATCGACAGGCGGTCGACTTCCGGGTTGAGCGAGCACAGGCCGTTGGACAGCGCCTCGGGCAGCATCGGGATGACGCGGCGCGGGAAGTACACCGAGTTGCCGCGGTTGAAGCCTTCCTTGTCGAGCGCATCATGGGGTTGCACGTAATGGCTGACATCGGCGATGGCGACTACCAGTCGGAAGCCGCTGCGGCCCAGCGGCTCGCAGTACACCGCATCGTCGAAGTCGCGCGCGGTCTCGCCGTCGATGGTGACGAGCGGCAGGTGACGGATGTCCTCGCGACCGGCCATGTCCTTCTTCAGCACCTTGGTGGGCAGCTTTTCAGCCAGCTTTTCAACCTCGGGCGGGAAGACGTAGGGCAGATCGTGCTTCCTCAGGGCGATCTCGATTTCCATGCCGGGGCCGGTGAAGCTGCCCAGCACCTCGGTGACCCGTCCCACCGCCTCGTTGTGCGCGCCGGGCTGGGTGACGATTTCCACGGTAACCACCTGTCCGGACTGCGCGTCACCCGCGTTGCCAGCAGGGACGAGAATGTCCTGGTTGATGCGGCGGTTTTCCGCGATCAGGAAGCCGACCCCGCCTTCGAGGTAGTAGCGGCCGACGATGAACTGGTTGACATGTTCGAGCACCTCGACGATCTTGGCTTCGCGCCGCCCGCGGCGGTCGAATCCGGCTACCCGCACCAGCACCTTGTCGCCGTGCAGCACGCGGTGCATTTCCTTGGGCGACAGGTAGAGGTCGTCGCCGCCCTCTTCCGGTACCACGAAGCCGAAGCCGTCGGGATGGCCCTCGACGCGACCCTTGATCAGGTCCAGCTTGTCCGGCAGGCACAACTGGCGCTTGCGGTTGAGCATCAGCTGGCCGTCGCGCTGCATCGCGCCCAGCCGCCGCTGGAACAGGTCGCGCTCGGCTTCGGTGATTTGCAGCTGCTCGGCAAAGGCCTCCGCATCGACCGGGCAGCCGGCCTCGGTCAGCAGCTGCAGGATGTATTCGCGGCTGGGAAGCGGCGATTCGTAGCGCTCGGTTTCACGCTCGTAAAACGGATCGGCCAGGCGAATCGCCGGGATTTGGTGCTTGCTTGCGCGACTGCGGGACTTTTTTGTAGGCATCTTCGTTGACAATCTATTTACGGCTCTCTAAAATGCGCGCCTTCATTGCCCAGATGGCGGAATTGGTAGACGCACTAGGTTCAGGTCCTAGCGGTGGCAACACTGTGGAGGTTCGAGTCCTCTTCTGGGCACCAAACGCTGCAAGTAAAAAGCCGACCTCGTGTCGGCTTTTTACTTTTTCAGACTGTATTTTATCCATCAGACCTCGTAGGGGTGACGACGCACGATCGTCTCCACCCGATCGGGGCCGGTCGACACCACATCCACCGGCACTTCGCACAGGGCTTCCATCCGCTTCAGGTAGGTCTGTGCTTTCTGCGGCAGCCTGTCGAACTCCTGCACGCCGACGGTGGTGTCGCTCCAGCCCGGCAGATCCTCGTAGATCGGCTCGACGTCGGTGATCGATTCGGCGCCCACCGGCAGGATGTCGCAGGTCTCGCCGTCGATCTTGTAGCCGACGCACACGCGCACGGTTTCCAGCCCGTCCAGCACGTCGAGCTTGGTCACGCACAGGCCGGACACGCCGTTGATCTGGATCGAGCGCTTGAGCGCGGCGGCATCGAACCAGCCGCAGCGGCGCGCGCG
>JBGSTQ010000028.1:0-8482 GCA_041736375.1 Thiobacillaceae bacterium | reverse complement strand
CGCACAGCCCAAGTGGCCCCACATGCAGCACGACAGGCTGGCGCAGCGTCACGCACCCTCCAGATAAGGCCCGAGCGCCTCGGCGATACGCGCGCTGGCGTTCTGCCGCAGGCTCAGATGCATGGCGCGGAAGGATTCGATCACGGCGTCACGGCGCGGTGCGTCGTCGAGCAAGGCCAGCGCGTCGGCCGCGAGATTGTCCGGGGTGGCGTCTTCCTGTACCCGCTCCGGCACGACGAAATCACGCGCCAAGATGTTGGGCAGACCGATCCACGGCAGCAGCGCCTTGTTTCGCACCAGGTAGGCGGTGGCTGCGGGGAGGCGGTAGGTGATCACCATGGGCTTCTTGAACAGCGCCGCTTCGAGAGTGGCGGTTCCGGACGCCACCAGCGCCATGTCGCAGGCGGCCAGTGCAGTGTGGGACTGGCCGTCCAGAATGTGCAGCGGCAATCGCAGCCCCTGCATCGCCTGCCGGACCAGCCTGGCTGCCGCCTCGCTTGCGGCGGGTAGGATGAACTGAACATCCGGGTGATGGCGCTGAATAAGCACGGCGGCATCGAGCATCAGCCGCGCGAGGCGCTTGACCTCGCTCAGCCGGCTGCCCGGCAGAAGCGCAACGACCGGCCGCCCAGCCAGGTTCAGCGAAGCACGCGCGCCCGCGGTATCCGGCTGCAGCGGAATCATGTCGGCCAGGGGATGGCCCACATAGGTGACCGGAATGCCCGCATCCTGATAAATCTTTTCCTCGAACGGAAACACCACCAGCATGTGCGACACCGCCTGCCTGATGCGCCGGATGCGTTCGGGTCGCCACATCCAGATGGACGGGCTGACGAAATGCACGGTGGGAATGCCGGCCTGCTTGAGTCGCGCTTCCAGGGAAAAGTTGAAATCCGGCGCATCCACACCGACAAACACGCGCGGCCGCTCGCGCAGAAAATGGCGGGTGATGCGTGAACGAATCCACAGCAGTTCGGGCAGATGTCGCAGCACCTCGACGTAGCCGTTCACTGCCAGTTTTTCACTTGGATAAATCGCCTCGACGCCTGCTTCGATGAGTCGCGGCCCGGCGATGCCGGCAGCGCGCAAACCGGGGTGGCTCTGCTTCAGCGCGGAAATGAAATGCGCGCCAAGGAGGTCGCCGGACGCTTCGCCAGCGACCACGCCGAGGTCAATCACCGGATGATGCCGCGTTCGGCACGCTCCAGAAAAGCGAGCAGCTGGAGAATCTCGACATGCTCACCGGCTTCCGCCGCCAGCTTTTGCTGTGCCTCGGCCAGAGTATTGCCATCGCGGTAGAGAATCTTGTAGGCGCGCTTGAGGATTGCCAGCGACTCGGCCGAGAAGCCGCGCCGCCTCAGGCCCTCGTTATTGAGCCCGTGCGGCACAGCGGGCTGGCCCGCGGCAATGATGAACGGCGGGATGTCCTTGTAGACAATCGTGCCGCCCCCCGTGATGACATGGGCGCCAATCTTGCAGAACTGATGCACGGCCGTCAGACCGCCCAGGATGACGTGGTCGCCGACTTCGACGTGGCCCGCCAAGGTGGCGCTGTTGGCCAGCACGGTATGGTCACCGATGATGCAGTCATGTGCGATGTGCACATAGCCCATGATCCAGTTGCGATTGCCGATGCGGGTTATCCCCTCGTCCTGCACGGTACCGGTATTGAACGTGCAGAACTCGCGGATGGTGTTGTCGTCACCGATTTCCAGGCGGGTCGGTTCGCCGGTGTATTTCTTGTCCTGCGGGATTTCACCCAGCGAGACGAACTGGAAGATGCGGTTGCGTTTGCCGATGCGGGTATGGCCGGTGATGACGGCATGCGACCCTACCGTGGTGCCCTCGCCGATTTCGACATGCCTGCCAATGATGGAATACGGGCCGACTTCAACGCCCTTGGACAGTTTCGCGCCATCCTCGATGATTGCGGTTGGATGGATCAGGGACATCTCACATATTCCTTAGCGCGGCCATCATTTCCGCCTCGGCGACGAGCTCGCCGTTAACCTCGGCGCGAGTGGCATATTTCCAGATGCCGCGCATGTTGCGTATGACTTCCGCCTTGAGGATCAGCTGGTCGCCCGGCGTCACCGGCTTCTTGAAGCGCGCGCCGTCGATACCGGCAAAATAAACCACGGAGTCGTCGTCCGGAACCCTGTTTTCGGTCACGTAGGACAGGATGGCCGCCGTCTGCGCCAGCGCTTCGAGAATCAGCACGCCCGGCATCACCGGGTGATGGGGGAAATGTCCGGGGAAATGGGGCTCGTTCATGGTCACGTTCTTGAGTGCCACGATATGCTTTCCCGGCTCCATCTCCAGCACGCGATCGACCAGCAAGAAGGGATAGCGGTGCGGCAAATGCCGCATCACGTCCAGTATGTTCATCGTAGTCATGTTCATGTCTTCCCTTCCAGTTCCGCGATTCGTTTTTCCAGGTGCTTGATGCGGGTGACAAGCTTGTCGAGGTTGCGCAGGTGGACAGCGTTTTTCTGCCAGACCGCGTGCTCGGTGAATGGCATCGCCGAGGTGTAGGTTCCCGCTTGCGGTAGCGATTTGGTGATCAGCGTATTGGTCGAGATGTGGGTGCCGTCGGCGATTTCGATATGGCCGAAGATCATCGCTGCGCCGCCGATCATGCAGTGGCGACCGATTTTTGCGCTGCCCGCGATACCGGTGCAGGCGGCAATCGCGGTGTGCGCGCCAATGTGAACGTTGTGTGCGACCTGGATCAGGTTGTCGAGCTTGACGCCCTCTTCGATCACCGTGTCCTCCAGCGCACCGCGGTCGATGGTGGTGCAGGCACCGATCTCGACGTCGTCGCCTACAAGTACGCGACCGATCTGCGGAATTTTTTCCCAGCGGCCCTGGTTGGGGGCGAAGCCGAAACCATCCGAGCCGATCACACAACCGGAGTGCAAAATGACGCGGTCGCCCACCTGGCAACGGAAATTGAGGGTGACATTGGGGTGAAGCAGGCAATCCACGCCGATACTGGCCTCGTCACCGATGACACAGTTGGGGCCCACCACCGAACGCACGCCGATTCTGGCGCCCCGGCCGATGACCGCTCCGGCAGCGATGCTCGCATCCGCCGCCACCTCGGCGTCGGCGGCCACCACCGCCGTCGGGTGAATGCCTGGCTGAGCGTGTGGTGGCGGGTTCAGCAGCGCCGACACCCGCGCGAAGTAGAGATAGGGATTGGCTGTGAGGATGCGCGGCAAGCTGCTTGCATCACGCGCATCGGCAGGCAGGATCACCGCGCTCGCGCGGGATGTGGTCAGCTGGGACAGATATCTGGACTGCGAAACGAAGCCGATTTCGCCTGCTTCGGCTTTGTCGAGGGGCGCAACCTGCCGAATCGATACCGCACCGTCTCCCAGCAACTCGCCGCCAAAACGGGCCACCAGTTCTGCCAGAGAGTACGCCATGCCGACGCGCTCAGCGCGTACCCAGTGCCTTCATCACCTTGTCGGTGATGTCACTCTTGGGATCGACATAAACGGCCTGCTCGACGATCAGGTCGAATTTCTCGGCCTTGGCGATATCCACAATCACCTTGCGCGCGCGCTCCTGGATTTGCCCCAGCTCCTCGTTGCGGCGCAGGTTCAGGTCCTCGCGAAACTCGCGCCCCTGACGCTGCAGATCACGATTGAGATTGGCCAGATCGCGTTCCTTGTTCTTGCGCTCGGTCTCCGCCATCGTCACCCCCTCCTTGTCGAGTTGTGCCTGCAGATCGCGCGCCTGCTTGGCGAGCTTTTGCAGTTCCTGCTCGCGATTGGCGAACTCCCGCTCCAGCTTTTTCTGTGCCGTAACGGACAGGGGCGCTTCGCGCAGCAGGCGCTCGGTGTTGACGAAGCCGATCTTGGTGTTGGCCATGACCGGGGCGCTGGCCATGAGCAAAGCGATCATCAGGGCGCCGGTAATCTGTTTGATTTTCATCTTGTGTACTCCATATCAAGCAATTCCTCAGAACGTATTGCCGAGGGTGAACTGGAAAACTTCCTCTTCGTCGCCGTCCTTGCTGACCAGCGGCGCGGCCAGGCTGAATTTCAGCGGACCGAGGGGCGATACCCATAGAACCGCGACCCCGGCCGAATAACGCAATCCATCGAGCGCAAAATCCTCATCCACTCCATAGGCAGCGCCGGCATCGATGAAGGTCGACATCCGCAACGACTTGTCATCCTTGAGTCCCGGAACCGGGAAGAAGAGTTCCGCATTGGCAACAATGCGCTTGTTGCCGCCCAGCGCGTCGCCATCTTCGTCCTTGGGACCGAGCGTCCCTTTCTGGAAACCGCGAACCGAACCGCTGCCGCCAGCATAGAAATTCTTGAAGAACGGCAAGGGCTTGTCGTCGAGACCATCGCCGTAGCCGATTTCACCGTTGAACATCAGGGCGAAGCCGCGTCGCAGGTTGAAATACTGCTGGTGCTGCAGCGAAAACTTGTAGTACCGCAAGCTTCCGGGCGGCGTGCCGACTTCCAGGGCGACACGCTGCAGCTGGCCCCTGCTGGTGAACAGGAAATTGTCGCGGGTGTCGCGCGACCACGAGCCATCCAGCCGCAGGGTATCGTTGTCCTCGCCGAACTCGTCGACAAAATCCTGCCACTCATTCGGGCTCGTGTCATCGACCTTCACGCTGTTCTGTTCGTAGGTCATTCCGAGAGAAATGAAGTCGCGTTCGTTGACCGGCAAGCCAAAGCGCACGCCCGCGCCGCGCGTCGAGTTCTCGAAATAGCCGGTGTTGTCGAGGTCGGTCGAGTCGACGTCGCGGCGATAGATATCGTAACCAAGGCTGACGCCATTGATCGTGTAGTAGGGATTGGTGAAGGACAGCGAATAGACGGTGTTGACACTGCCGGAATTGATCTGCGCGGTCAGGCGATTGCCGGTTCCAAACAGGTTGCTCTGCGAAACCGAACCGGACAGGATGAGTCCTTCGGAAGAGGAAAAACCCGCACCCACCATGATGCTTCCGGTGGATTTCTCGGCCACGCTGATATTGACGTCGACCTGATCGGTCGTGCCGGACACGCTCGGAGTCTCGATGTTGACTTCGGTGAAATAGCCCAGCCGGTTGATGCGTTCGCGCGAGCGGTTGATTTTTGCCGCGTCGTACCATCCGCCTTCCATCTGCCGCACTTCGCGTCGCACCACCTCGTCGCGGGTCTTGGTATTGCCGGCGATAGTGATGCGGTTGACATAGACGCGCCGGCCCGGATCGATGAACAGGGTGAAGGCCACCTGGCTCTTGTCCTTGTCGAGTTCCGGAACGGCATTGACGTTGGCGAACGCGTAGCCTTCGTTACCGAGGAGGTCGCCGATGCTTTTGGTCGACTCGGTCAGCCGGTCACGCACGAACACCTCGCCCGGCTTGATCGTGATGAGCTTTTTAATCTCCTCCTCGGGCAGCAGGATCTGCCCCGCCAGCTTGATATCCGAAACGGTGTACTGCGGCCCCTCGGTGAGATTGACGGTGATGTAGATGTCCTTCTTGTCGGGCGAAATCGACACCTGGGTCGAATCGACGTTGAATTCCAGATAGCCGCGGTTGAGATAGAAGGAGCGCAGGCTCTCGATATCGCCGGCCAGCTTGGTCTTGGAATACTGGTCATTCTTGGTGTACCAGGTCAGCCATCCCGGCGTGGTCGAGGTGAACTGCTTCAGCAGTTCCTTTTCCTTGAACGCCTTGTGGCCGACGATGTTGATCTGGCGGATCTTTGAACTGTCGCCCTCGACCACATCGAACTGCACGGCCACCCGGTTGCGTTCCAGCGGGGTCAGCGTCGACTTGATCTCGACCGCATATTTGCCGCGATTGAAATACTGGCGCCGCAACTCCTGCTCGGCCTTGTCCAGCAAGGCACGGTCGAGCACGCGGCCTTCGGCCAGACCGGTCTGCTTGAGGCCGTTCTTGAGATCCTCCTCGGAAAACTCCTTGATGCCGGTCAGGGTGATCTTGGAGATCGAGGGACGTTCCTCGACCAGCACGATCAGCACGTCGTCGCGCGCTTCCAGCCGCACGTCCTTGAAGAAGCCGGTCGCGTAGAGCGCCTTGATCGCCGCCGCCGCCTTCTCGTCGGTCAGCGTGTCGCCCACCTTGACCGGCAGGTAGCTGAAGACGGTCCCGGCCTCGGTACGCTGGATGCCTTCGACCCGGATGTCCTTGACCACGAAAGTCTCTGCGAAACCGGGAGAGGTTGCAAAGGCCGCAAGCAGGGCAAGGGACAAACGGTTAAGCGTCATGTTCAGGTCAGCCGGTGATCAAGCGTTGTAAGTCGTTGTAGAGGGCCAGTGACATCAGCAGCAGCAACACAGCCATGCCGATGCGGAGGCCATATTCCATGACCCTTTCGGACACGGCGCGACCCGTTATAACTTCGTAAATATAATACACAAGGTGCCCCCCATCCAGCACCGGAATCGGCAGCAAATTCAGGACGCCGAGGCTGACGCTCACGAGGGCGAGAAAGCCGATGAAACTGATCCATCCCAGCGCCGCCGACTGACCGGCGTAGTCGGCAATCGTCAACGGGCCAGAGAGGTTTTTCCACGAGACCTGGCCCAGCACCATGCGCCCCAGCATCTCCAGGGTGAATACCGACATGTCCCAGGTTTTTTTCGCGCCCTGAACCAGTCCGTCGATGGGGCCATAGCGTACCTCGGTCATCAATCCGGCGAGCAGCGTTTCATCCACTCGCGGGGCGGCGCCGATCTTGCCGATACGCTCGCCCGCCTCCTCGACTGCATCCGGGGTCACCACCAGGGTGATGCGCCGGCCATCACGCTCGACCTCGATCTCGAGCGCACGCTCCGGGCTGGCGCGGACAAGTTTGACCCAGTCCTGCCAACTGGCGAGCGTTGCCGCGTTGACCGTCAGGATGCTGTCGCCGGCCTGCAGACCCGAACGAGCTGCCGCCCCTTGCGCGACCACCTGGCCGACGACGGCGGGGATCACGGGATCGAAACGCGCAATCCCGAGGGGACGCAGCGGGTCCTGGTCGAGATCGTCGGTTTGCAGGCTGCCCAGCTCCAGCTGCGTGGTGCGACCGTTCTTCAGCGTCAGCTCGACGCGTTCACCCGCGACACCGGAACGCAGCAGCGTCAGCCGCAGATCCTGAAAAGACTGAATGGCGTTGCCGTTCACCCGCGCGATCTCATCGCCCGAAGAAAGGCCGGCCTGCGCCGCCGGCGTGTTGGCCGGCGGCTCGCCCAGGATTGGCCTGAGCGCCGGCAGGCCGTGCAGGAACAGAGCCCAGTAAAGCACGACAGCCAGGACGAAATTGGCAACCGGTCCGGCCAGCACGATGCCGATGCGCCGCCACACGCTGGCACGGTTGAAGGCGCGGTGACGTTCATCGGCCGCTACCGCACCTTCGCGCTCGTCGAGCATCTTGACGTAGCCTCCCAGGGGCAGCGCGCTCACCGTCCATTCGGTCTGGTCGCGCCCGAACCGGCGGCTCAACAGCGTCTTGCCGAAGCCGACCGAAAAGCGCAGCACCTTCACCCCGGCCAGCCGTGCGGCCAGGTAGTGGCCGAATTCATGGATCACCACCAGCACACCGATGGCGATCAGGAACCACAGGATCGTATGCAGGACGCTCATGCGCCCACCCTGTCCAGATAGGTCAGCACCGTGGCGCGGGCCTGGCGGTCGGCCTCGAACAGGTCCTCGAGGGTATCGGCCGCCCCGCCGGCGAGGGCGTCCATGGTATGGGCGATGCTGTCGGGGATGGCGCTGAAGGGCACCGCGCCGTCGAGAAAACGCTCCACCGCCACTTCGTTGGCGGCATTCAGCACCGCCGAGGCATTGCCGCCGCGGCGCAGTGCCTCGAACGCCAGGCCGAGGCAGGGAAAGCGCGCATGGTCCGGCTCTTCGAAGCTGAGCTGCCGACCCATCAGATGAAGCCCCGAGACCCCCGCCTCGATGCGTTCCGGAAAACCCAGCGCGTAGGCAATCGGCGTGCGCATGTCGGGGGTACCCATCTGCGCGATCACCGACCCGTCGGCGTACTCGACCATCGAATGGATGATGCTCTGCGGATGCACCACCACCCTGATCTGCTCCGGGCGGGCGTTGAACAGCCAGCGCGCCTCGATGACCTCGAGCCCCTTGTTCATCAGGCTGGCCGAATCCACCGAAATCTTCTTGCCCATCACCCAGTTGGGATGGGCGATGGCCTGTGCCGGGGTGGCGCGGGCGATCGCGTCGGCCGACAACTGGCGAAACGGCCCGCCGGACGCGGTGAGCCACAGCGCCTTCACCCCGGCCTTGCTGAAGTCGCCGTCGAAATCGCGCGGCAGCGCCTGGAAGATCGCGTTGTGCTCGGAATCGATCGGCAGCAGCACCGCGCCGCTGCGGGCGATCGCATCCATGAAGAGCTGCCCCGACACCACCAGCGTCTCCTTGTTCGCCAGCAGGATGCGCTTGCCCGCCTGCGCCGCCGCCAGGGTGGCGGGCAATCCGGCGGCACCGACG
>JBGSTQ010000215.1:0-2251 GCA_041736375.1 Thiobacillaceae bacterium | reverse complement strand
TGGTCACGGCCGGCGCTGGCGGTGTGCGCCATTTTGCTGTGCCGCCTCCTAAGCCACGCAACGGTGGACGTCATCCGTCTGACCGGCGCCCAGCGCGACCTGGTTTTGGCGCTGCTCGCCATTCTCGCCCACGCCGCCGCTGTCTGGCTGATCTTCCTTGTTGCCGTCCGCATCGCGGATGCCGTGATCCGGGTACGCGACATGGGCATCTCCGCGCTGGACACCCAGCTCGTCCGATTGGTGTCCAAGCTGGCTGCGCTGCTGCTCGCCCTGTACGCGCTCGTCAACCTGGCCGAGAGGCTAGGCATACCGGTGGCGCCGATGCTGGCGGGACTCGGTGTCGGCGGGCTGGCGGTGGCCCTGGCGGTCCGGCCGACACTGGAGAACATCGTTGCCGGGTTTGTCCTGTTCGCCGACGCGCCGGTGCGGGTCGGCGAGTTCTGCCGCTTCGGCGACAAGATGGGCACGGTGGAAGCGATCGGGCTGCGCTCGGTTCGGTTGCGCGGCATCGACCGAACCGTCATCGCCGTACCCAACGCCGAGTTCTGCCAGATGCAGCTGGTCAACTTCACGCGTCGCGACGCCATCTTGATGCAAACCCGGCTGGGGCTCCGCTACGAGACAACGCCGGACCAGTTGCGCCTGGTGCTGGCGCGGCTGCGTGAGCTGCTGATCCGGCACCCGAAGGTGTCACCTGATCCTGCCCGCGTGCGTTTCGTGGAATACGACGCGTCGTCTCTGGACGTGGAGATTTTCGCTTACGTGAACACCCGCGACTTCAGCGAGTTCCTGGCGATCCAGGAAGACCTCAACCTGCGCATGAAAGATATTGTCGAGGGCTGCGGCACCGCGTTCGCGTTTCCATCCCAAACCCTCTACGTGGAGCGTTCCCGCGGCCCCGACGTGCAGCTCGCCCGAGCTGCAGAGGAGGAAATCGAGCGTCTGCGTAAGGAGAACTGCCTGCCCTTCCCCGACTACGAGGAGCAGGTGCGGCGAGAGATGTCCGACACATTGGACTATCCGCCCAAGGGGTCGACGTCACGGCGGGGGACATGATCGCTCAAAGCCGCCTTCGTCGGCCGGGGAAAGCCACGGCTGAAAAACAAAACAGCGGACGTGAAAGAAGTCCGGCGCTTCAGAGCGAATTTTTCGCACCTGCCCTCGCGCGAGGGTACCGACGTTTTTCTGGGATCCGTTAATGGACCAGGGGTCATTCGAAGAAAGGCTGGTTGCAGATCAACATCAAAAAAGAAAAACCGGGTGTGGACCCGGCAAAGGCTGTCGTTGGACCCGTTGTGATAGGACTGCAAAGAAGGATGCCAATTTGCGATGGACAGGTGTTTTTTTCTTGACAGTCGCCTTTTAATGGGTGCCTATTTCGAATCCTCAAAGGGGTGTCGGGAATGGGGAGTTTACCTGATCAGACACTGAAACGGCTGGCGCTGATGGCAGCGGCATTAAGCCTTGGAGTCGCCGAATATTATCGGATCGCTGATCTTACCCTGGTTGACTTGATCCTGAACGCTTTCATGATCCTGACCGGAATGGGACCTGTATCCGAATTGTCTTCGGCGGGAGCCAAGCTGTTCGCCTCTGCATACGCCATTTTCAGCGGCCTGGTATTTGTAGGCCTGATGGGGATATTTCTCGCCCCCTTTGCCCACCGGATGCTGCACCGGTTCCACATAGATGGCAGCGATTAGGATAGGCAAGTCACGCGCAACGAATGATCTGCCATAACGCCGCTCAGGTGCAAAGCTTGAAACCGGGATCGAAATTATCAGGGCAGGGCAGCATCTGCGGCCCCGCCCTGATGTATTAAAGCGCAGCCCTAAGCCATCTTAAGCACCATCATGCCGGCATTGCTGCGCTGAACGAGCAGCGAGACCACGTCGCCACCCTTGTGCTTAGCGAGCAGTTGCTTCAACTCGCCCGTCGAGGACACGCTCTGGCGGTTGACTTCGATGATCAGATCGCCCGGCTGCACGCCGGCCTTGGCCGCTTTGCTGTCCGGCCGGACACCGACCACCACCACGCCGTTCTCACGGCTGGTCCTCAACCGTTGAGCCATCTCCGGGGTCAGCTCGGTCACCTGCAGGCCGTACTCGCTCTCTTTCTCCACCTGGGGCTTGCCGGCATCGGCGACCGTCAGAGGCCGCTTGGCCACCTTCACGTCAATGGTCTTCTCCTTGCCGTCGCGGACGATCGTGATTTTCGTGGCCTCCCCCACCGGCAGGGTAGCGGCCTTGGC
>JBGSTQ010000145.1:0-3223 GCA_041736375.1 Thiobacillaceae bacterium | reverse complement strand
TTGACCCGCGCGACCGTGCCCTTGGGGGCCAGCAGATGGAAATCCTGCAAAAATCCGAGGCTCACCGTCGAGCGCGCGCCACGGTAGAGCCGGACGTGCTTGACCGGCTGCTGCGCCCGATACAGCAGGGCGCTGTCGAATTGTTCGAAGCCGTAGTTCAGCAGATTCAGGGCATCCTGGGCACGCAGGGTGTCGGTCTTGGCACCCAGAACCACGGCGATGCGCCCCTGGCTGCCGCGCTCGGCGGACGCCGCAAGGCAATACCCGGCCTGCGCCGAGCGCCCGGCCTTGAGGCCTTTCACCGTCTCGTCGCGCCACAGCAAACGGTTGCGGCTGTAGAAGGTGATGCCCTTGAAGGCGAATTCCTTCTGCGTGAAGTAGGCCGTCCGCTCGGGGAAATCGCGCTGCAACGCCCGCGCCAGCAGGGCCAGGTCGTGCGCGGTCGACTCGTGTCCCGGCTCGGTCAGACCGGTCGAGTTCATGAAGCGGGTTTTCGTCATGCCCAGCCGCCTGGCTTCGCGGTTCATGCGCTCGACAAAGGCCGCCTCGTTGCCGGCCGCTGCCGTGACCAGCGTCAGCGTGGCATCCGAGGCGGACTGCACCAGCATGGCCTGGATCAGGGTGTCGACGCTTAACTGTTCGCCGGACTGCAGGAAAACCGTGGCGCCCTCGGCCTGCACCGCAACCTCCGGCACGGTCAGCGTCTCGCCCAGGCTCAGCTTGTTTTTCCTGATGTCGCCGAACAGCACATACGCGGTCATCATCTTGGTGAGGGAGGCCGGCGCCAGCGGCACATCGGCCTGATGCGAAGCCAGTTCCTGGCCACTGGCCTGATCAACCACCACCCAGGAGCGGGCGGATATTCCCGTCGGTGCGGCATGCAGAGAAGAGGCCAGCATCAGCCCCAGCAGCCCTGACATCAGCCACTTCATCGCGTTAGTTTTATTCATCAATCCAGCAATCCAGATAATCAGTCACGCCTTACCAGGACCGGAGGCTGCGACAACCGTTCCCGCAGACGCAACAGATCCCTCTCGGCGGCGGCCTCGCTGTTGTACGGGCCGACCTGCACGCGATGCATTTCATTGCTCGTCACGACCTGCACCCGGTGGTCTTCCAGGCCCAGCCGGCCGCGCACCTGCTCGCGCATTTGCCGGGCATTGTCGGCCTGGCTGAATGCACCGACCTGGACATACAGGCCGATCGGCAATCCGGCGTCCGACGCATCAAATGCGCCCGGGTCGATGCTCTCCACCCGAACCCGGCCACTGCCGCGAGAGGTGAGACCCAGCTTGTACGCAGCGGTATAGGACACGTCGATGACGCGTCCCTTGTGAAACGGGCCGCGATCGTTGATGCGGACGACCACCGACTTGCCGCTGTCCAGCGAGGTCACCCGCGCGTAGCTGGGAATCGGCAGCGTCGGATGCGCCGCGGTCATCGCATACATGTCGTAGGGCTCGCCCGAGGCGGTATTCCGGCCGTGAAAGCGGCGCCCGTACCACGAAGCCAGCCCTTCCTCGCGATGGGCGCGACGCGCGGTCAGCGGCACATAGGTCTTGCCGAGCGCGACGTAGGTGCGATTGGCGAAGCGGTGCAGAGGCTCATGGCGCGGCACGGCGTCGGGAATCGCATCGAGGTTGGCCGGCGGATTGTCGCCCGGCCCGTCGTCGAGGTAATACCCGCCCGAAGAAGGCGCGCTTGAAGTCGAGGACTTGACCGGAGCACTGCCGCAACCGGCCAGGCTCCAGATCAGGACAGCCAGCACGGGCCCTAGCACTATCTTGTTCATGGTCGGCATTTTACCCGTCACGTCCGGTTGATCTGGCGATGCGAGGCCACGCTCATCAGGATGCCCATTCCCAGCAGCAGGGTGACCATCGCCGTTCCGCCATAGCTCATCAGCGGCAGCGGCACGCCGACGACCGGCAGGATCCCCGAGACCATGCCGATGTTGACGAAGGCGTAGGTAAACAGGTTGAGGCTGATGGTGCCGGCCATCACCCTCCCGAACAGGGTCGGCGCGCGGGCGGCCAGCACCAGGCCGCGGGCGACGATCGCCAGATACAGGCCGATCAGCAGGACCGCGCCGAGGTAGCCGAACTCCTCGCCGAACACCGCAAACACGAAGTCGGTGGTGCGCTCGGGGATGAAATTGAGCTGGCTCTGCGTGCCCTGCATCCAGCCCTTGCCGAACATCCCGCCCGAGCCGATGGCGATGGTCGACTGAATGGTGTGATAGCCCGCGCCGAGCGGGTCGGCGCCCGGATCAAGCAGGGTCAGCACCCGCTGCCGCTGATAGTCGTGCATCAGGCTCCACACCAGCGGCAGGCTCGCCGAACCGAGCGCCAGTCCCCCGCCGATGACCTTCCACGACAATCCGGCGAAGAACAGCAGATAAAACCCGGAAACGCCGATCATCAGCGCCGTTCCGAGGTCCGGCTGACGCAGGATGAGGAGAAAGGGGATCAGCAGCAGCAGCGCGCCGACCCAGTAATGCTTGGCGCGCAGGACAGCCTCGTGACGCTGGAAATACCAGGCGAGCATCAGCGGCAGCGCGACCTTCAGGAGTTCGGATGGCTGGAACGCGACCACCCCCAGATTGAGCCAGCGCCGGGAGCCGTTGCGCACCTCGCCGAACACGGCGACGCCGATCAGCAGCACCACCCCCACCACATACAGCGGCGGGCCGAATTTGGAGAGGATGTGCGGCGGCACGTTGGCGATCAGCAGCATCACTCCGAGCGCCAGCGTGATATTGACGAGATGGCCGCTGATGCGCGCCGGGCTCTGCCCCGATGCGCTCGCCACCACCGCCAGGCTGACGCCCAGCAGGATCAGCACCAGCAACAGCAGAATGCCGTCGAGGTGCTCCAGCCTGCGGATCAACCAGGGTCTAATCTGCGGCATCGTTGGCATCCAGCTTCATGTCCCCGGGAGTTTTCCCGGTGAGGTAATAATCGAACACCTTGCGTGCGATCGGCGCGGCCGTGCCGCTGCCCGACCCACCGTTCTCCACCATCACCGCCACCACGATGGTGGGGTTCTCGGCTGGAGCATAGGCGATGAACAGCGCGTGGTCGCGATGCTGCCTGGCCAGCCGGCTGGCATCGTAGCGTGCGCCCTGCTTGATGCCAACCACCTGCGCGGTACCGGTCTTGCCGGCGATCGTGTAGGCAGCGCCGGCCGCCGAGGCCGCCGCGGTGCCCCCGGGACGCATCAC
>JBGSTQ010000101.1:0-2478 GCA_041736375.1 Thiobacillaceae bacterium | reverse complement strand
CGGTCAGGACTACGGCCACACGGTCGAGGATGCCCTTCGCTTTGCCGAGGCCATGACACCCTCTCTGGGCCTGCCGACCCGGTATGTCCAGGCCGCGTATGAGGACGCGCTCGCCGCGCTGTTGCAGGAAGCCGAAATCCCGCTGAACCTCGACGCCGAACAGGTCGACCTGAACGATCCGTCCTCTCGCGGCCAGCTTGCCAACAAACTGTCGCGCGGCCTGAACACGCCTACAGGGTATGTCCTGCCGCTGACGTGGCGCTACGACACCCGGCACTGGCACAGCGCACTGTGGCAGACCCGCCGGGATCGCCTGTATCTGGTGCCCGGCGATTCGGCGATGGGTTTGCGTCTGCCCCTGGGCTCGTTGCCGTGGGTGGCCGAAGAAAAACGCGAGCCCTGGATCGAAGTCGATCCCTTTGCGCCTTCGGCCCCGCTTGCCAACTTTCACGGCGAGATCGCTGCGCGCTACAGCCATATGGAGCAACCCGCACCCGAGCATCCCGGGGTGCATCCTCAGTCAGCCAGCGACAGCGTCACGGTCGAAGTCCCCCACACCGCGCTATGCGTCGAGGCACGCGGCGGCTGCCTGCATGTGTTCATGCCGCCCACCCGCACCCTGGAACAGTACCTGGAAATCCTCGCGGTGGTCGAAGCCTGCGCCGCCAAACTGAAACAGCCGGTCGTGATCGAAGGCTATGCGCCGCCAAGCGATACGCGCATCGAAAAGCTGCTGGTTACCCCCGATCCGGGCGTCATCGAGGTCAATATCCACCCGGCCCATTCATGGGAACAGCTGGTCGAAACGACCACGCTGGTGTACGCGGAAGCACGCCTGTCGCGTCTGGCCGCCGAAAAATTCATGCTGGACGGCCGCCACGCCGGCACCGGCGGCGGCAACCATGTCACGCTCGGTGGCGCAACGCCCGCCGACAGTCCCTTCCTGCGCCGTCCGGATCTGCTCGCCAGCCTGATCACCTACTGGCAGCATCACCCTGCTTTGTCGTATCTGTTTTCGGGCCTGTTCATCGGCCCCACCAGCCAGGCACCGCGCGTCGACGAAGGAAGGCCAGAGCGGCTGTACGAACTCGAAATCGCCTTCCAGCAGATGCCCGTCGGCGAGACGCCTCAGCCCTGGCTGGTCGACCGGCTGTTGCGCAATCTGCTGACCGATCTCACCGGCAACACCCACCGCTCGGAGTTTTGCATCGACAAGCTGTATTCGCCCGACTCCGCAACGGGGCGGCTGGGGCTGGTCGAATTCCGCGCCTTCGAAATGCCGCCGCACGCGCGCATGAGCCTGGCGCAGATGCTGCTGTTGCGCGCGCTGGTCGCGCGCTTCTGGGACAAGCCGTATCGCAAGCCGCTGGTACGTTGGGGCACCTTGCTGCACGACCGCCACATGTTGCCGCATTACATGTGGGCGGACCTCAAGGATGTGATCGACGACCTCAACGCCGCCGGATTTCCCTTCCAGCTCGACTGGTACAAGCCGTTCATGGAATTCCGTTTCCCGCGTTTCGGCACGCTGCAGATCGGCGACATCGCCATCGAACTGCGCACCGCGATCGAACCCTGGCATGTATTGGGCGAAGAAAGCTCCAGCCAAGGCACGGCGCGGTATGTGGATTCCTCCATCGAGCGGGTACAAGTCAAGGTCACCGGGCTGACCGGCGATCGCTATGTGCTGTCCTGCAATGGACGACGCGTCCCGCTGCTGCCCACCGGCACCCATGGCGAAGCCGTGGCCGGCGTGCGCTATCGGGCGTGGCAGCCGCCCTCTGCGCTGCATCCCACAATCGGCATCCATTCGCCGTTGACCTTCGACCTCATCGACACCTGGAACGGTCGCGCCATCGGCGGCTGCACCTATCGCGTCGTCCATCCCGGCGGACGCCACGACGACACCTTCCCGGTCAACGCGATGGAAGCCGAAGCGCGCCGCCATATCCGCTTTCAGGAGTGGGGGCACACCGCCGGCCCCATCACCCCACCGCCCAGCCTGGCATCGCTTGTCCTCTTCTATCCCGGCGGCACCCCGCCCGGCCCGATGGCCCCGCCAGCCGAGGAACAGCTGGAGGAATTTCCACACACGCTCGATTTACGTCGGCACTAACCTGTCCCCCTACACGGAAAAAACATGGCTCAAATCCACTTCATCGGCGGCGAAAAAGGCGGCGTCGGTAAATCGCTGGTCGCCCGCGTCCTTGCGCAATATCTGATTGACCACGAACGTCCGTTTCTGGGCTTCGACACCGACAAGTCACACGGTGCGCTGATGCGCTTCTACGCCGGCTACGCCTCCCCCGTCGTGGTGGATCGCTATGAAAGCCTCGATGCGATTGTCGAAGCCGCCGTTGCCGCCCCCGATCGCAGCATCCTGGTCGACATGGCTGCGCAAACGCAGGATGCGTTGACCCAATGGATGGATGATTCCGCACTGATCGAACTGTCGAGCGAATTGGGGCTGGGGCTGAC
>JBGSTQ010000044.1:0-4226 GCA_041736375.1 Thiobacillaceae bacterium | reverse complement strand
CGACGCTGGCCTGGGCGCGGCTGATCCAGCGGCAGGCAGCCGGTGAGCGGGAGCCACAGTCGTGACGGCCCTGCTCGGATGGGGAATCTGCAGCCTGGCGATGCTGGTTCTGCTCATCGCCGCAGTCGGAGTCCTGCGCCTGCCGGATGCCCTGTCGCGTCAGCATGCGGCAACCAAGGCAGGCACGCTGGCGATATCGCTGTTCGCGGTCGGACTCGCGCTGGTTGCGGGGGAGGCCGCCTGGACCTGGCGTCTGCTGGCGCTGATCATGATCCTGCTGACGACACTGCCGTTGGCCTCGCACGCATTGGCGCGCGCCGGGGTCATCGAGCGGGAACGGTCGCAGAAGGCGGCGCCGTGCCTTCCGGGGGACTGAGTCGGCTGCGCAGGAAACCTTCGCGCGCAGCCTGGGTGACCGCAAGGGTCGCCGGGAGCATGGGCCGTTCGTCGGTGCCGGCATCGAGGTGTCGCCTGCCCGTGTTCGGCTGGCATGTCCTTGCGTTGCCCGCGATCCTTGCCTGACAGCGATTGCTTTCAACTCGGCATCGCTTCAACTCGAGGAAGATCCCGTCGCGCGCTTCTTGCCCCGCGCGTGGGGGGCGGCCGAAGGAATCAGCAGGTGCGGTTGCGATTCTTCCCAGATGCGTGCGCCGTCCTGCAGCAGAAAGTCGAGGAACATGCGCGTCGTCGCCGAGAGTTTCTTGCCCTTCATGTGCACCGCATACCACTGCCTCATCATCGGGAAGTGCTCGACGTCGAGCACGGCGATCAGCCCGGCCTTCAGTTCCAGCCGCAGGTTGTGCATCGACAGCACCGAGATTCCAAGGCCCGCCATCACCGCCTGCTTGATCGCCTCGCTGCTGCCCAGTTCCATATAGGGCCGGATGCTGAGGCCGTGCTCGGCGAACAGCCGGGTGCGTGCCGCGCGCGTGCCTGAGCCGGGTTCGCGAGCCAGGAAGCGTTCATCAACCAGGCGCGCCAGCGGAATCTTTTTCTCGCCCACCAGGGGATGGTCGGGCGGCGCCACCACTACCAGCGGATTGTCGAGAAAATACGCCGCTTCCAGATCGAGATTCTCGGGCAGGGTGCCCATGATCACCAGGTCGTCCTCGTTGTTCACCAGCCGCTCGACCACCCGCGTCTGGTTGGTGACGGTCAGCCGCGGTTCCACCGCCGGATGGTCGCGCAGGAAGGCACCGAGCAGGTGCGGCATGAAATATTTCGAAGTGGTGATGGCGGCCAGGTTGAGCGGTCCGCGCACGCCTTCTTCCAGCCCGCTCATGTCCTCGTCGAGCACGCGCAGGCGCTCGAGCACGTCGCCGCAGGCCTCGAACAGTTCCTTTCCGGCTTCAGTCAGAAACAGCTTCTTGCCCATCTGTTCGACCAGGGGCATGCCGACGCTTTCCTCCAGTCGCTTGACCTGGATCGAGACCGCCGGCTGGGTCAGGAACAATTCCTCGGCGGCACGGGTAAAGCTCATGTGCCGGCCGAGGCTGTGAAAGATGCGCATCTGGTGCAGGGTGACGTGGCGCAGTTTCATTCATAAAGTCCTTCTAATGGAATCCATGTAAACAATTAACTGTAATTGAAGACGCGGCGTATTTATAGTCACAGGCGTCGATCCCCCGTTTGCCGCACGCGGCGGGCTGCCATCGACGCAACCGACCGCACGCGCGGCGCTTCGAGACAAGGAGACTGGCATGGATCAACAAGGACTCTCCCGGGCATGGCAGGTGCAGCAGAAACCGCCCCTGCTCAGCCGTCGATTCGAATTTTCCAGCTACGCCGAGACCCGCAGGTTTCTCGACGCGCTGGCGGTTCTGTCGGAACACAGGGGCTACTATCCCGACCTGAATTTCGGCAAGAACCATGTCAATGTCAGCATCGCCGCACGCGATGAAAGTCTGGGCGATTCCGAGTTCGGCTTCGCCAGCCGGGCGGATGAATTGGCTGGCAGTGTGACGTGATGCGATGGACCGAGCGGTGGATTGCCTCGATCCAAGGTCCGCAGTCGTGATGACGGCGAAGGGGGATGCGACGCCCGGGCCGAGCCAGGCGTCTGCCCGCGAGCAAAGCCGTTTCCGGCGTCTGCTCACGGCACCATGGAGGCAGCGGGTTTCGCTGGATGACTTCTTCCCGCTGGTACTGTTGGCTTTCTTTCCGCTGCTGTTGCCGCCGCCGCTGGAAAACCTTGTATGGGCATTTCTGATCCTGCTGGGAATCGCGATTGTGCTGCGCGGATGGCGCGGGGGTCGGAAGGGGGAACCCTGACGCCGCGTTGTTCAGCCTCCGGTCGGTTCGAGCTTGCGTGTCGCCCAATTGAGCACTGCCGTACGCAGGTGCATCTTGCGCGCCAGGGCGGGGAATTCATGCCGGATCACCCCGGCAGTGAATTCGGTGGCGAAGCGCGCCTTGAGTTCGGCGCGGGCGCGATCCATGCCGATTTCCTGGTAGGGCGACGAGGCCAGCACCAGGAAACCGTCATCGGGTATGCGTCCGGCCTGCATGTTGTTGAGGATGATGCTCGCCGCCTTGCGAATCGGATCATCCAGGTTCGGACTGTAAGGCCCGATGATCAGGGCGAGATTGGGGGTGTGCAGGAAATCGAAACCGCGCCCGATGCAGATCATCCATTCGCGGTGCTCGATATCGAGGGTGCGATGGAGTCCCCGCACGTGGGCGATGTGGGCGAGATTGCCGCTGAGCAGCGGCAGCAGATCCTCGCGCATTTGCGCCGACATGTCCGGGTACAGGCTGACCAGCCAGGGGCGCAGGGTCTCCTCCTTCTCCGGGGAAAGCTCCGATAGATCAAGCTTGCCGCCATCGCGGCCGTGCAGGATCAGGGCGTCCTCGTCGGTCTCGAAACCGCACAGGATGGGATAGACCGTGCCATGACCATGTCCGAACATGAATTCCATCTGTTCGCGGATCGCGTGGGTGTGGGCGATCGCCGCTTCGGTGTTGTAGTTGAATCCGGCGCAGCCGCGATGCGGGTCGCCCCTGGAAAAGTGATAGGTGATCAGCACCAGGATTTGGCGTGCGGCGCCGACGATCTCCCCGACATGGTGGGCGAGCGTTTCGTTGAGGTGCGGCCAGCCCAGGTCGAAGCGTCCACCAAGGTTGCGGAACGGCTGGATGATTCCGGGCGGGGTGCGGGTGGCGACGGGGATGTTGATACGACCGTCCATGCATTTCAGCGCAACGATGTCGGTCGGATGGGCAGCTAGATAGCGCTTGCGTGCAAGATAGCTTTCGGGGTCGGTGAAGTCGGCCGAGTAGCGCTGGGCGAGACCGAAGAGCCAGTCGATGCGGTCCTGAATGGGTTTGCTGTGAATGTCCACAAGCTGATTGAGGTTAGGCACCGGCAGAAGATGCCGGGTAATCGCGGCGGCGTCAATCTTCGGAAACGGCTCATGCCAGGTACGACCCAATTCAGGCGCGCGCCGGCCGGCTGGAAGCTAGTGGGCGCGCAATGCCCATAGTTCTGCCTCCGGACGGATGATGTTTCGGGGGCTCCAGCACAGTCTTTCACCCAGCATCATCAGGGCAATCACCCTGAGCGGATCCAGTTGAGGCCAGATGGGGCCGGACGTCGTCTTTCATGCCGGCCATCTTCATCGAGCGACACCATCAACGCGCATGGCAAGCCCCGCGGGTTCCGGGGGTGCGATCTCCAGAAGACGATTCGAATACCTGTGTCCAACAGCGGGCTCGTATTGTTGCGCCCATGGATGGCTTTTCGTCTGCTCCGGGAAAATTCGTTTACTCAGACCGGAAACAGGCTGTCGCGCGCCGCTTCGGTGACGATGCGCACCGCGGGGTGGGTGATCCGACGCTCGCCGGTGATGGCGTAGAACGTCTCGCGCACCGCGCTCGTGCGCCCCACCTCGCGTACCTTGAACTGCGTTTCCACTTCGCGGGCCAGCACCGCCGGCGCCGGAAAGAGGCCATGACCCGCCTGGCCGAAAGCCTTCATCAGGGCGCCGTCATCGAACTCTCCGACGATGCGCGGGTTCAGGCGCTCGGTCTGCAGCCATTGCTCCAGGCGACCGCGCGCGGTCGAGTCCTCTCCCGGCAGCAACATCGGCTTGCCGTCGAGGCAGGCCGGAAAGTCCGCGCATTCGCGCGCGATCCCGGGGGCGGCGAAGAAGGCCACGTCACTCTCCCCCAGCTTGTGGTTGTACCCGCGCACCCGCACCCCGCTCGGCAGCGGCCGGTCGGCCACC
>JBGSTQ010000438.1:0-9824 GCA_041736375.1 Thiobacillaceae bacterium | reverse complement strand
CCGATCTGCTCGCCACCGCCGCCAGCACCGATGAGGCCCGCCTGCGCGCCAAGGCGGCGGCAGCAACGGTCAGGCCGGTGAAGGCATAGGCATGCAGACGCATTACGAACGTCTCGGCGGCGGCGAGGGGATCCGCAAGCTGGTCGACCGGTTCTACGATCTGATGGACGAGGACCCCGACTATTACGGCATCCGCAAGCTGCATCCGGCCGACCTCTCCGAGTCGCGCAACAAGCTCGCCTGGTTCCTTTCCGGCTGGACCGGCGGGCCGCCCGATTACACCGACCGCTTCGGCCATCCCTTCCTGCGTCGCCGTCACATGCCGTTCGCCATCGGCGAGGGCGAGCGCGACCAATGGATGGGCTGCATGATCCGCGCGATGCAGGACGTGGGGGTGGATGCCGCAATGCAGCAGGAAATGACCGCCGCGTTCTTCAAGACCGCCGATTTCATGCGCAACCAGCCGGAATGAGATGAAGCGCCTGTTCGTTTGGGGTCTGCTGCTGTCGCTTGTGGCCGGGCTACTGGTATTGCCCTGGCTGCTGCTGGACGACAACCCCGCGATCGAGCCGCCGGGGGAGTTTCGCCGCAGCGACCTGGGCTGGGTCAAGTCCCTGTTCCAGCGGCATGACCCGCGCCTGAACCCGCCGGATGTGGTTCAGAGCATTCGTCTCGACGAGGATGAACTCAATCGCCTGCTCAATTACGCAGTGCAACTGCGCCAGATCAGCGGCATATCGGCCGAACTGACTCCGGGCATGGCGACGCTGACCGCCAGCGTGCGCGTGCCGGACAATCCCTACGGCCGCTTTCTGAATGTCACCGCCGAGATCGAGGATATTGCCGGCGGCATACGGATCCGCTCCCTGCAGCTAGGCAGCCTGCCGCTGCCCGCCATCCTGGCGGACTGGACGGCGCGTCTGGCTCACCGCTGGCTGCGCCGCGATGAGACCTACACCACGCTGGTCGACGCCTTCCGTCAGATCAACTTCGACGAGAACCAGGCCACGCTCGATTACCAGTGGCGGCCTGAATTGCTGACCCAGATCGAGCGCAAGAGCGCCGACCTGCTGCTCGAACCTGAGGAAAAGGCGCGCCTGCTCAAGTTTGCGAATCATCTGGAGAAACTGCTCAAGCCGTATGCGCATGGCAGCACCCAGCCGCTCGGGCGGGTCAGCGCACCGCTCTTTGAGCATGCCCGGCAATCCGGTGGGGATGCACGCGAAAGCAACCGTGCCGCCCTCACCGTTCTTGCCGCCTATATCAGCGGATTCAGCCTGCCCAGGCTGCTGCAGGGAGACAGCCAGTCGATCCGTCGTGCGCCACGCGTGCTGTTTTCACTTTACGGACGGCGCGACTTTGCCGAGCACTATGTGATTTCCGCCGCGATCACCGTCAACGGCGGCAGCCGCCTGGCCAACGCCATCGGTCTGAGCAAGGAGGAAGACGACGCCAGCCGCGGGTCGGGATTCAGCTTCACCGACCTGGCCGCCAACCGGGCCGGCGTGCGCCTGGGCGAGCGCGCCACCGGCGACGATGCCGCAGCCGTCCTGGCATGGCTGGCTGGCGCCCGATCGGATGCGGCCTTGATGCCGGACTTTCGCGATCTGCCGGAGTTCATGCCGCAAGCCGAATTCGACCGCCGCTACGGTCCGATAGGAGGCACGCGCTATCTGAGCCTGATCCAGCAGATCGACACCCGCCTCGACCGCCATCCACTCAGCCAAAAAACACCAGGATAATAGTCACATATCCATGCTAGAATGCTGGGTTTCCCGCAATCCGGCACCCGCATCATGTCCCGCAAACTCCGCAACATCGCCATCATCGCCCACGTCGACCACGGCAAAACCACGCTGGTCGACCAGCTCCTCAAACAGTCCGGCACCTTCCGCGACAACCAGGCAGTTGACGAGCGGGTGATGGACTCGAACGACCTGGAAAAGGAACGCGGCATCACCATTCTGGCGAAGAACACCGCGATCACCTACGGCGACTATCACATCAACATCGTCGACACCCCCGGCCACGCCGACTTCGGCGGCGAAGTCGAGCGTGTGCTCGGCATGGTCGACGGCGTGGTGCTGCTGGTCGACGCGGTCGAAGGTCCGATGCCGCAGACCCGCTTCGTCACCAAGAAGGCGCTGGCCCTCGGCCTGCGCCCCATCGTCGTGATCAACAAGGTCGACCGCCCCGGTTCGCGCCCGAACTGGGTGGTGGACCAGACCTTCGACCTGTTCGACAAGCTCCACGCAACGGACGAACAGCTCGATTTCCCCATCATCTACGCTTCCGGCCTCAACGGCTGGGCCTGCATGGACCTCAAGGACGCGCCGTCGAACGGCGGTACCGCAGCCGACATGAAGCCGCTGTTCGACACGGTTCTTACCCACGTCCCCACCCCGCCCGGATCGGCCGACGCGCCGCTGCAACTGCAGATCGCCGCGCTGGACTATTCGACCTACACCGGCCGCCTCGGCGTCGGCCGCGTGCTCAACGGGCGCATCAAGCCCGGCATGTCGGTAGTGGTTATGAACCACGAAGAGCAGGTCGCCAGCGGCCGCATCAACCAGGTGCTCGGATTTCAGGGTCTGGACCGCGTGCCGGTGGACGAGGCCGAGGCCGGCGACATCATCATCATCTCCGGGCTGGACGATATCGGCATCGGCGTGACCATCTGCGATCGTGAAAATCCGGTCGGCCTGCCGGTGTTGCCGGTGGACGAGCCGACGCTGAACATGGACTTCATGGTCAACACCTCGCCTTTGGCCGGAACCGAAGGCAAGTTCGTCACCAGCCGCCAGATCCGCGACCGCCTGGCCAAGGAACTGCTCGTCAACGTCGCCTTGCGGGTCGACGAAACCGGCGACGCCGATGTGTTCCGCGTCTCCGGCCGCGGCGAACTGCATCTCACCATCCTGCTGGAAAACATGCGCCGCGAAGGTTTCGAACTGGCCGTCGGCAAACCGCGCGTGGTGTACAAGGAAATCAACGGCGAAAAGTGCGAGCCGTATGAAAACCTCAGCATCGACCTGGAAGACGACACCCAGGGCGCGATAATGGAAGAAATCGGCCGCCGCCGCGGTGAGCTCACCAACATGGAGTCCGACGGCAACGGCCGCACCCGCCTCGAATACCACATTCCGGCGCGTGGCCTGATCGGCTTCCAGTCCGACTTCATGACCATGACGCGCGGCACCGGCCTGATGAGCCACGTGTTCGACGACTACGGTCCGGTGAAAGCCGACTTGCCCGGCCGCCACAACGGCGTGCTGGTGTCGCAGGATAACGGCGAGGCCGTGGCCTACGCGCTGTGGAAACTGGAAGACCGCGGCCGCATGTTCGTCTCGCCCGGCGACAAGCTGTACGAAGGCATGATCATCGGCATCCACAGCCGCGACAACGACCTGGTAGTCAACCCGATCAAGGGCAAGCAGCTCACCAACGTTCGTGCCTCGGGTACCGACGAGGCGGTGCGCCTGACCACGCCGATCAAGCTGACGCTGGAATCGGCGGTGGAATTCATCGACGACGACGAACTGGTCGAAATCACGCCGAAATCGATCCGCATCCGCAAGCGTCACCTGCAGGAACACGACCGCAAGCGCGCCAACCGCGCAGCCGCGTAAAACCGGGACGCCCCGCCACCGTGCGGGGCGTTTTCAATCCCCGCCGCACCCGCCTCCGCCACAACCGCCGTCCGCACTGCCGGACTCGCTGCCTGCGCCGCATCCGGCGCTGCAGCCGATATGGCTGGCACAATAGTTTCCCGAGCCCGGCGTACAGCGCGTGTCGTAGCGGAAGCCATTCTCGATGTTCAGCGCGCCATCCAGGGCAAACAAGCGCGGCAAACGCTCAGGCTGCCGCGGGTTGATTTTCTCCAGCGCACAGGCCAGCCGCCAGGCACGCCGAATGCCCTCGGTCGCCAGCGTCTGCGTGCTCATGGCCTCGGCTGGGGTGTGGTGCAGGAAGCGGCCGAACGCCTTGTTGCAGAAATCCTGGTAATAGCGCGTATGCAGAATGAACGCATGCCAGGCATCGTCGGCCACCTGCGAGGGCATGGAGACAAAGCGCCCGCGCGCCTGGGCAAACAGGGTGAAGTAGTCGCGAAGCCCCTCGAACACCTGCTGCTCCTGTGCCGAATCCAGATGGGGGCGTGCATCGCGGAATTTGAGCCGCACCGATTGCGGAAAAGGATGCGTGCGGATCACCTCCAGCCGGCGTTGCAGCACATGATGGCGCCACACACGTTGCGCAACGAACGTCGATACCGCGAGCAGAACGACAGAAAACAGTAGATTCACGCTACCTCCCATTTTGGCTGGCGCAAGCATAGCCATAATCCATTGCCACAGACACCCTGCAGGTCCCGGCCTGACAGCCCGCCGCCGTATAATCCGGCCCATGAGTCTCGTCGACGTCGCCCTCCTTGCCGGTCTTGTCCTGCTGTTGCTGCTGGGTCTCGCACTCCTCTGGCAGGTGCGTCTGCAGCTGCGCACCCTCCCGGCCTTGCTGACGCAGGACATGGAAGCCCGCCACCGTGCGGTGCTGACCGATCTGCATGCGGGTCTGGCGCAGCAATCCGATCGGATGCAGGCCCAGCTGGCTTCCCTGCAGGTGGCGCAGGCCGAGCGGCTGGCAGAAACACGGGAGACTGTCACCGGACAGTTCGGCCAGTTCCAGACGGCCATGCTGGAAAAACTGATCGAGCAGGGCCGCGCCGAGCAAAGCCTGCTGCAGGACACCCTGAAGAGCATGACCGCACAGTTTGGCGAGCGTGTGCAGCAACTGTCGCAGACCGTCGATGGCCGGCTCGGCGAAATCTCCGGCAAGGTCGCTGAGCGTCTCGACGAAGGCTTCAAGAAGACCAACGAGACGTTTACCTCCGTTATGTCGCGGCTGGCGGTGATCGACGAGGCACAGAAAAAAATCGAGGGCCTGGCGTCCAACGTTGTCTCGCTGCAGGAAATCCTCGGCGACAAACGTTCGCGTGGCGCCTTCGGTGAAGTCCAGCTGGAAGCCCTGGTGCGCAACATCCTGCCGCCCGATGCCTACGCCTTCCAGTACACCCTCAAGGGTGGCCAGCGGGCCGACTGCGCGCTGGTGCTGCCGGAACCGACCGGCACCGTATGTGTCGACGCCAAGTTCCCGCTGGAAAACTACAGCCGCATGTTCGACGACAGCCTGGCGCCGGCCGAGCGCGATGCCGCGCGCCGGCAGTTCAAGGCCGATGTCAAAAAACACGTCGACGACATCGCCGCCAAGTACATCGTCGTCGGGGAGACCTCCGACGGCGCGGTGATGTTTTTACCGGCCGAAGCAGTGTTTGCCGAAATACATGCCTACCACCCCGATCTCGTCGAACACGCGCAGAAAAAGCATGTCTGGATCACCTCGCCGACCACCTTGATGGCGGTGCTCAACACCGCGCGCGCGGTGATACGCGACTCGGAAACCCGGCGCATGGCGCATGTCATCAAGGACGAGCTCGGCAAGCTGGCGAAGGACTTCGCGCGCTTCGACGAGCGGATGAAAAAGCTCGCCTCCCATATCGAGCAGGCCAACAAGGATGTCGGCGAGGTGCGCATTTCCAGCGACAAGATCAGCCGCCGCTTCCAGCAGATCGAGCGGGTCGAGCTCGAGCATCCCGAGCACGTCCAGCTGATCGACCTCGACCACGATGCCGAATGAACGCCTGGCAGCGTTGGCGGAGAAAACGCATACTCAGGCGGAACCTCATTCCGCCTCACGCGTTCGATGCGGCGCTGGCGCGGCTTCCGATCCTGCGCGGTTTCGATGCCGACGCGTGCAAGCGGCTGCGCGAACAGGCAAGCCTCTTCCTCCATGACAAGACCTTCTCGGCTGCCGGTGGAGCCGAAGTCGACACCGAGATGCAGTTCGCCATCGCCCTGCAGGCCTGCCTGCTGACGCTCAATCTGGACGAGTCCAGCTATCGCGGTTGGAAGGAAATCATTCTTTACCCGGACGAGTTCCTGCGCAGCCGCGAGGAAATGGATGAATCCGGCGTCGTGCATCACTCACGCGACATCCTGGCCGGGGAATCCTGGCATGGCGGCCCGTTGGTTCTCTCGCTCGCCGATGTCGCCGCCAGCGGCCAGGGCGAAGGGGTCAACGTCGTGCTGCATGAATTCGCCCACAAACTCGACATGCTGAACGGCGATGCGAACGGCTTTCCACCGCTGCATCGCGGCATGGACGCCGCCGCCTGGTCGCGTGACTTCAGCGCCGCCTACGCCGACCTGTGCCAACGGGTGGACAGCGGCGAGGACACGCCGATCGACCCCTACGCCACGACCGATCCAGCGGAGTTTTTCGCCGTGCTGAGCGAGGTATTTTTCGAAGCGCCCGCCCTGCTGCACGCGGAATATCCGTCGATCTATGCACAGATGCGGCAGTTTTACCGGCAGGATCCACTGGCCCGGCTGAACGCAATGCTGCAGGGAGAAGACAATGCATGAACGGCTGGCCGCGCGCATGTGGGACATCGAGCCCTTCCATGTCATGGACATTCTGGCGCGCGCCCGGGCGCTCGAAGTCCAGGGTCGCGACATCATTCACCTGGAAATCGGCGAGCCCGACTTTGCCACCCCGGCACCGATCGTCGAGGCCGGGGTGGCCGCCCTGCGCGCCGGACATACGCACTATACCGGGGCACTCGGTCTGCCTGAACTGCGCAGCGCGATCGCCGGTTTTTACGACCAGCGCTGGAACGTCGCGGTCGACCCGGCACGCATCGTCGTCACAACCGGTGCATCAGGCGCCCTGCTGCTGACGCTCGGCCTGCTCTGCGGCCCCGGCGACGAAGTGCTGATGGCCGATCCCGGCTATCCCTGCAACCGCCATTTCACGCGCTTCTGCGAGGCCCGCGCGACAGCGGTCCCGGTCGGCGCCGATACGGCCTACCAGTTGAACCTCGAACTCATCGAACGCCACACCAGCCCGGCCACCCGCGCGGTGCTGATCGCCAGCCCCTCCAACCCCACCGGCACCCTGATCGCGCACGCCGAACTGGCGCGTATCCACCAATGGTGCCAGGCGAACGGCGTGGCCTTGATCGTCGACGAGATCTATCTCGGGTTGACCTACGAGGGTGATGAACGCAGCGCAGCGGTGTGGGACGATGTCTTCGTGGTCAACAGCTTTTCCAAGTACTTCCAGATGACTGGCTGGCGCCTCGGCTGGCTGGTGGCCCCCGGCTGGGCCATCGATGGGCTGGAACGACTGGCGCAGAACCTTTTTCTGGCGGCGCCTACCCCGGCGCAGCATGCGGCGCTGGCGGCCTTTTCGGCCGAAGCGCTGGCGATCCTGGAAGCGCGCAAGGCCGAACTCAGGGCGCGTCGCGATTACCTGCTGCCTGCCTTGCGCGAACTCGGATTCGAATTGCCGATCACCCCGCAGGGCGCGTTCTATCTGTATGCCGATTGCTGCCGCCACACCGGGGACAGCTTTCAGCTTGCCCGTGACCTGCTGGACCAGGCAGGGGTCGCCATCACCCCCGGGGTTGATTTCGGCACCTACCTGCCCGAGCGCTTCGTGCGCTTCGCCTATACCCAGCCGCTCCCACGCCTGGCCGAGGCGGTCGAACGGGTCAGGCGTTTCCTACAGGCGTAAATTTCCTACAGGCGTAAAAAAACCGGCCCGAAGGCCGGTTTCTCGTTCCTGGACCAGGAATTACTTGGCAGGAGCGGCAGCATCAGCAGCGGCGCCAGCAGCTTCGCCAGCAGCGGTTGCAGCTTCGCCAGCAGCAGCAGCAGCCTCAGCAGCGGGGGCAGCAGCGTCAGCAGCAGCTTCGCCAGCTTGGACAGCAGCTTCGCCAGCTTGGACAGCAGCTTCGCCAGCTTGGACAGCAGCTTCAGCAGCAGGCGGTTCAACAGGCGCAGCGGCTTCTTCTTTTTTGCCACAGGCGGTCATGGAGACAGCCAGCAGAGCAGCCAGGAGGACAGAATATTTCATTTGATTTCCCTTACATACGATATTAATAAACCCACACCAAGATCGGTCCGGGATTTGTGATCCAGCCGACGCGCGGAATTCTAGCAAATCCGCCAAAGAAAACCACTATCTGCTGATTTTCTTCTGTTGGCGCGCCGAAGTGTAGCATGCAAGCAACAGATGCTCCCGACAAATGTTTATCTGGACTGGGGATCGATGATTTCGCCGGGCTTGCTGCCAGGACGCAATTTGCCCTGGTAGATGAAGGCGGCGCCGTAACGCCGGCCGCTACCGGCATCTGGCATCAGTTCATTACCGCTCCAGGTCCAGACGTGACCATCCGCAGTATCGACGATCAAAACGCGGGCACTGCCGCTGCGTAATGCGCCTTCGCCTTCCAGGGCAATCGCCTGATAACGGCCCGTCTCCCCCGCGAGAGCTGAACCCGCGATGGCCCATAAGCACAGTAAAAGAACGCGCATGCCGGTCTCCCCAATCTGACTCAATGATCGAAGAGTTTAACCACATCGGCGGCAGAGAGGCGATAGTCGCGGTTGCAGATGTCGTCGTGCACATGGATTTCACCCACCTCGTGCAGGATCGCCTCGCATTCCTCACGTCCGATCGAGCGCAGCATCGTGCTCACCTTGTCCCAGTTTTCCGGGCAATGCCAGATTACCGGACGCGGATCATAGACACGCACGTCCTCCTCTGGAAACACGCGTGACAGTAATTCCACCGAATTGAGCTGCAAAAGCTCGGATGGCTGCAACGTGTCCGCCAGGGCCTGCACCCGATTCCAGCCATCGGGGTCGCGCTGCGCTGCCTGCGGCAGCGTCTGCAAAAACAGCCCCGCGGCGCGTCGACTGTCCGACGCCAGCCACAGGCGCGCCGGCTGCTGTTCCGACTGTGCGAGATAGTGCTCGAACACGGCAGCCAGGCTGTCCCCCACCAAAGGTACCTGGCTTTGGTAAGGCTGGCGCATGTCGGGTGCGTCGAGGGTCAGGGTGAGAAAGCCGGTGCCGAGCAGTCCGGTCAGCGGCACGTCCTCGACCCTTGTCGCTTCATGCGCCATGCCGCGCAAGTGCAGCTGCTCGTCGCAATCCATCACCAGCCGGTCGACAGATCCTGCGCCACGCAACTGAAAAGTGAGCCGCCCCGGCTGCTTCAGGTTGGAAGCGATCAACACCGTCACCGCCGCGAGTTCTCCCAGCAGATGGACGGTCGGCAACGCGTAATCGCGTCCGGCGATCATGTCGCGCCAGGTCTGGTCGAGCTGCACCCAGACTCCGCGAATATCGAGCTGCTCGAACAGGAAACCACGGACCCGACCCGGAGCGAGCGCGGATTCGCTCAATTGAGCTGCACCCGCTCGCCCCAGGGCACGACGCCCTTGCCTTTGACCAGCCAGATCACCGGATAGCCCGGTTCGGTCTTGGGAAAGTCGCCCTCGGCGTCGGTGAAATACACCAGCATGTTGGGGCTGCGATTCTCGTGCTCGACCCAGTCGAACACCGGGCGAAAATCGGTGCCGCCGCCGCCCTCGACATCCTCGGGCAACTGCATCGCGTCCCACGGCTCGAATTCCCAGGGCGCCTTGGCCGACAGCTTGTTGTCGCAGGCCAGCAGAGTGACACGCGCGCGCACCTGACCCTTGAGCGCGTCGAGTTCGCTGACGAATTCGCGCAGCTCGTCGTCGCTGATCGAGCCACTGGTGTCGATGGCGGCAATGACGTCGATGCCCTCGCTGGAGAGGCGCGGCAGCAGGGCATCGCCTTCGCGCCGCGAAGGGCGCCGCCACGAATAGTCGTCACGCTGGTTGATGGCGAAAACGCGGGCCAGCAGCGCCCGCCACGGCAGGCTGGGGGCCA
>JBGSTQ010000388.1:0-11036 GCA_041736375.1 Thiobacillaceae bacterium | reverse complement strand
TGGCCCCGCTGCTTGGCCAGAGTCAGGGCCAGGATGTACAGGGCGCACAACTGGGTGGTAAAGGCCTTGGTGGAGGCGACGCCAATCTCGGCCCCGGCACGGGTGTAGAACACCAATTTGGACGCGCGCGGCAGGGCGCTTTCCTGGACGTTGCAGATCGAAAGGGTGTGCGCGTGGCCCAATGATTTGGCACGCTTGAGCGCTTCCATGGTGTCGAGAGTTTCGCCTGACTGGGAGATGGTAACGATCAACTGGCGCGGGTTGGCGATGGAATCGCGGTAGCGGTATTCGTGTCCCAATTCGACGTTGCAAGGGAGTTTGGCCAGCGATTCGAGCCACTGTTTGCCGACCAGGCCAGCGTAATAGCTGGTGCCGGATGCCAGTATCAAAACGCTGTCGATCGCGCCGAATACCTCGGCCGCTTCGGCGCCGAACAGGGCACTGTCGATACCGCCATCGATCAAGCCCTCCAGGGTGTCGGCGGTGGCGCGCGGCTGCTCGTGGATTTCCTTCTGCATGTAGTGATCGTAGGGCCCGAGCTCGATGGCATCGGCGGAGACTTCGGACAGGCGTTCGGCGCGTTCGACCTCGTGGCCGTCGCGGTCGACGATATGGACTCCCGCCCGGGTCACGGCGGCCACGTCGCCCTCGTCCAGATAGACCACCCGGCGGGTTTCCGTGAGCAGGGCGGAGACATCGGAGGCGAAGAAGTTTTCCCCCTCGCCCCGGCCGATCAACAGAGGGCAGCCCATGCGCGCACAACAAACCAGGTCGGGCTGGTCCTGGGCCACCACGCCGATGGCATAGGCACCGCTCAGTTCGGCCACGGCCTTGCGGGTGGCGTCGAAGAGGTCGCCTGACTGGCGGTAGTGGTGATGTATCAGGTGGGCAATGACTTCGGTATCGGTTTGCGACTCGAACACATAGCCCATGGCCGACAGGCGCTTGCGCTGTTCGTCATGGTTTTCGATGATGCCGTTGTGGACCACGGCGATCTCGCCGCGCGAAACATGGGGGTGGGCATTGTCCTCGGTGACGCCGCCATGGGTGGCCCAGCGAGTGTGGCCAATGCCGATCGGACCAGCCAGGCCCTGCGAGCTGGCTCCGGCAGCCATTTCGGCCACACGACCAACCCGGCGCACCCTTTCCAGCCTGCCATCGTGTAGTACTGCCGCCCCGGCCGAATCGTAGCCACGGTATTCCAGGCGCTTCAATCCTTCGACGATGACCGGGACGATGTCGCGTTGGGCAATAGCCCCGACGATTCCACACATGGTTAACTCCGGTGACGAGTGGCGCGTGACGCACTGTCAGTGACAAGGTGACAGAGTGACAAAGTGACAAAACCCCACTGGGTACCCACGCCGGTTCGCATTTTCATGTCACTCGTCACTTTGTCACTTTGTCACTGCATTTAACCGGCCGTTTCCAGCCCGGCAGGGTCAATTGTTTGGCGCGCGACAGGGTGAGCTGGTCGGGCGGAGCATCCTTGGTCAGCGTGGTACCAGCGCCCAGCGTGGCACCCTTGCCCACGGTGACCGGCGCTACCAGTTGGGTGTCGGAGCCGATGAAAGCCTCATCCTCGATCACCGTGCGGTGCTTGTTGGCACCGTCGTAGTTGCAGGTGATGGTGCCGGCGCCGATGTTGACCTTGCGACCGACGGTAGCATCGCCGACGTAGGACAGGTGGTTGATCTTGGAATTGAAGCCGACCTGGGCATTCTTGAGCTCGACAAAATTGCCGATGTGGACTTCCTCGGCCAACTCGGTGCCCGGTCGCAGGCGGGCATAAGGTCCGACGATGGCGCCGGCGCCAATGCGCGCACCGTCGATGTGGCAGAACGGCTTGATCTCGGCACCCGGTCCGATAACTGCGTCCTTGATCACACAGTTAGCACCCACTACCGCATTTTCACCAATTGTGACGGGCCCTTCGAACACGCAATTGATGTCAATCTGGACATCCTGGGCGCACTGCAATTCACCACGGACGTCGATCCGGTTGGGGTCGATTAAGGTAACGCCGGCCTGCATCAGGGCTTCGGCAAGCCGGCGCTGGTGATGCCGTTCCAGTTCGGCCAACTGGGCCCGGCTGTTGACGCCCAGCACTTCCCACTCGGCGGCGGGGTGACAGGGCAGGATACGCTCGCCTTCGCCGGCGGCCATGGCAATGATGTCGGTCAGGTAATACTCGCCCTGGGCATTGTCGTTGCCCAGACGGTCCAGCCAGCCGACCAGCTTGCCGGCGGGCAGGCACAGTATGCCGGTGTTGACCTCGCGAATGGCCTGTTCTTCAGCGCTGGCGTCCTTGTGCTCGACGATGCGCTCGACCTGGCCCCGGGCATTGCGCACGATGCGGCCATAGCCGGCTGGTTCGGCCAGGTTGACGGTGAGCAGGGCCAGCGCACCCTCACGTGCGATCAGTACCATTTCTTGCAGCGTTTCCGAACGGATCAGCGGAACGTCGCCATACAGGATCAGCACTTGGCCGGCGGGATCAATATGTGGAACCGCCTGGCGCACGGCGTGCCCGGTACCCAGTTGCGGCTCCTGCAAGGCCCAGGCGACATCGGCTCGGGCCACGGCCTTGGGCAAGGTCTCGCCGCCGTGGCCGTAAACCACGCAAATGTGCTCGGGCTGCAAGGCATCAGCGGTGGCCAGGACATGGCTGAGCAGTGATTTTCCGGCTAGCGGGTGCAGCACTTTCGGCCGGTCGGAAAGCATCCGCGTGCCCTTGCCGGCGGCAAGTATGACTACTGTAAGGGGAGAGGCCATGGGTCCGGTGGTCCGGTCTTATACGTGGCTGAAATTATACGGTCCCGGCCATGAAAAAGGGCAGCCGTGGCTGCCCTTTTGCGGGAACAATCCCGGTCAGTGACGATGCTTGCGCAGCTTGTCGATGGCTTGTAGCTGGGCCACGGCCTGGGCCAGCTCGATCTGGGCCTGGGCGTATTCCATTGCGCCAGTCCGGTTGGCCATGGCTTCCTCGGCTTGCTTCTTGGCTTCCAGCACACGGGCCTCATCAAGATCGGCACCGCGGATGGCGGTATCAGAAAGGATGGTGACTACGCCCGGCTGCACTTCAAGAATGCCGCCTGACACATAGATCAGGTCTTCCTCTGCTTTATCCGGTGCCTTGATGCGCACCGAACCAGCCTTGATCCGGGTGAGCATCGGGGCATGGCGCGGATATATCCCCACTTCGCCCATCTCGGCGGGTACCACCACGAACTCGGCGAGCCCCGAGTAGATGGCGGCTTCCGCGCTCACGATGTCCAGATGAATTGTCATTGCCATGATTAACTCCGGTGACAAGTGACGAGTGACAAAGTGACAGGTTGGGTTTTGTAACTCGTCACTTTGTCACTTTGTCACTGGATGGTTTTTGCCTTTTCCACGGCCTCGTCGATGGTGCCCACCATGTAGAAAGCCTGCTCGGGCAGGTGGTCGTATTCGCCGGCCACAATCGCCTTGAAGGCGGCAATGGTGTCTTTCAGCGAACAGTACTTGCCGGGGGCGCCGGTGAAGGCCTCGGCCACGAAGAAGGGCTGTGACAGGAAGCGCTGGATCTTGCGGGCGCGGGACACCACCAGCTTGTCCTCGGGGGACAGTTCGTCCATGCCGAGAATGGCGATGATGTCGCGCAGTTCCTTGTAGCGCTGCAGGGTGGACTGCACCGCGCGGGCGACCGAGTAGTGCTCCTCGCCGACTACCAGCGGATCGAGAATCCGCGAGGTGGAGTCGAGCGGGTCCACGGCCGGGTAGATACCCAGTTCGGCGACCTGACGGGACAGCACCAGGGTGGCGTCCAGGTGGGCGAAGGTGGTCGCCGGTGACGGGTCGGTCAAGTCGTCGGCGGGCACGTACACGGCCTGGAAGGAGGTGATGGAACCGGTGCGGGTGGAGGTAATGCGTTCCTGCAACGCGCCCATTTCCGAGGCCAGGGTGGGCTGGTAACCTACGGCGGACGGCATCCGGCCGAGCAGGGCGGACACTTCGGTACCGGCCAGGGTGTAGCGGTAGATGTTGTCGACGAAGAACAGCACGTCGCGGCCTTCGTCGCGGAAGTACTCGGCCATGGTCAGGCCGGTCAGGGCGACACGCAAACGGTTGCCCGGCGGCTCGTTCATCTGGCCGTAGACGAGGGAGACCTTGTCCAACACGCCGCCTTCCTTCATTTCGTGATAGAAGTCGTTACCTTCGCGGGTACGCTCGCCGACGCCGGCGAACACCGAGAAGCCGCTGTGCTCGACGGCGATGTTGCGGATTAGCTCCATCAGGGTCACGGTCTTGCCCACGCCGGCGCCGCCAAACAGGCCGACCTTGCCGCCCTTGGCGATTGGCATGATGAGGTCGATGACCTTGATGCCGGTTTCCAGGATTTCCACCGAGGCCGCCTGGTCGGCGTAAGCCGGGGCTTTGCGGTGAATCGGCATGGTGGTTTCCGCGCCAATGGGACCGGCTTCATCGACCGGCTCGCCGAGCACGTTCATGATGCGGCCGAGGGTCTTCTGGCCGACCGGCACCATGATGGGGTTGCCGGTGGACAGCACGTCCATTCCTCGACGCAGACCGTCGGTCGAGCCCATCGCAATGGTGCGCACCACGCCATCGCCCAGCAGTTGCTGGACTTCCAGGGTCAGTTCGGGGGACTGCATTTTCAGCGCTTCGAAGACCTTGGGCATGGCTTCGCGCGAGAATTCCCCGTCCACCACGGCGCCGATGATCTGAACAATTTTTCCGTTGCTCATGCTTGTTTCCTAAGAAAATTAAATTCTGTGGCCACTTGATTCAGTGTGCTGCGCGCTCAAACCGCTGCCGCGCTTTTGCAATTTGGTCTCGTCATAACGTTCGCTTTGCTCACATTAGCCTCGCCCAATTGTTCAAACCGCTGCCGCGCCGGCCACAATTTCCGACAATTCCTTGGTAATCGCAGCCTGACGGGTTTTGTTGTAAATCAGCTTCAACTCGCCGATCACGTCCTTGGCGTTGTCGGAAGCGGCTTTCATCGCCACCATCCGCGCCGACTGTTCGCAGGCGATGTTCTCGGCGACGGCCTGGTACACCAGCGATTCGATGTAGCGCATCAGCATGCCGTCGACCACCGGCTTGGCATCAGGCTCATAGATGTAGTCCCAGTGCGTTTTCAGGCTGGCTTCCTCGACACTTTCCATCTGCGCCAGCGGCAACAGTTGGGTCAGCGTAGGCTCCTGCTTCATGGTGTTGATGAAGCGGTTGTAGACGATGTAGAGGGCATCGATCCTGCCGTCCAGGTAGGCGTCCAGCATCACCTTGATCGGGCCGATCAGTTTTTCCATGTGGGGCGTGTCACCCACGTTGGTGAGCTGCGACACCACGTTGGAGCCGAGACGCTGCATGAAACCCAGTCCCCTGCTGCCGATCGCGGTGACGTCGATCCCCGTGCCGGCGGCGTCCCACTGCTTCATCTGGTTCACCACCAGGCGGAAGGCGTTGGTGTTGAGTCCGCCACACAGGCCCTTGTCGGAACTGACGACGATGAGGCCGACACGCCTGAAGTTGTCGCGCGCGATGACGAACGGATGCTTGTACTCCGGGTGGGCGTAAGCAAGGTGGGTCGCGACGCGGGCAATCTTCTCCGCATAAGGCCGGGCAGCGCGCATGCGTTCCTGGGCCTTGCGCATTTTTGATGCCGCGACCATCTCCATGGCCTTGGTGATCTTGCGCGTGCTTTCAACGCTATTGATCTTGGTCCGTATCTCTTTTCCGGCTGCCATTGTTTCTCCTTAAACCAGCGGCTGCTGATCAGCGCTGCCTAAATCAATAGACGCCGGTTTGCTTGAACTCTTCCACCGCAGCGGCGAGCGCCTTCTCGGTAGCGTCGTCCAGGTTGCCGCTGCTTTCGATGGTTTCCAGGATGCCGACGTGCTTCGTTTTCATGAAAGCCCAGAGCGCCGCTTCGAACGGAAGAATCTTGTTGACCTCGACATCATCCATGTAGCCCTTGTTGACGGCGAACAGGGTCAGCGCCATCTGCGAAACCGACATCGGCGAGTATTGCGCCTGTTTCATCAGTTCCGTCACGCGGCGGCCACGTTCCAGCTGCTTGAGGGTCGCCTGGTCGAGATCGGATGCGAACTGCGCAAAGGCCGCGAGTTCGCGGTACTGCGCCAGCGCCAGACGAATACCGCCGCCAAGCTTTTTGATGACCTTGGTCTGCGCCGCTCCGCCCACGCGCGACACCGACAGGCCGGCGTTGATCGCGGGACGGATACCGGCGTTGAAAAGATCGGTCTCGAGGAAGATCTGGCCGTCGGTAATCGAGATAACGTTGGTCGGCACGAAAGCAGAGACGTCGCCGGCCTGCGTTTCGATGATCGGCAGTGCGGTCAGCGAGCCGGTCTTGCCCTTGACGGCGCCGTTGGTGATTTTCTCGACGTAGTCGGCGTTGACGCGGGCGGCCCGCTCCAGCAGACGCGAGTGCAGGTAGAACACGTCGCCCGGGTAGGCTTCACGGCCCGGCGGACGGCGCAGCAGCAGCGAGACCTGACGGTAGGCCCAGGCCTGCTTGGTCAGATCGTCGTACACGATCAGCGCGTCTTCACCGATGTCACGGAAGAATTCGCCCATGGTACATCCCGAGTAGGGTGCAATGTACTGCATGGCGGCGGCGTCGGAGGCGGTCGCGGCAACGACAATGGTGTGTTCCATCGCACCATGCTCTTCCAGCTTGCGCACCACGTTGGCCACCGAGGAAGCCTTCTGGCCCACGGCATCGTAGATGCACTTCACGCCGGTGCCCTTCTGGTTGATGATGGCATCGACTGCGACGGCGGTCTTGCCGGTCTGGCGGTCGCCGATGATCAGTTCGCGCTGGCCACGGCCGACCGGCACCATGGCGTCGATCGCCTTGAGGCCGGTCTGCACCGGCTGGTCGACCGATTTACGTTCGATCACGCCGGGAGCGATGCGCTCGATCGGCATGGTGGTGTCGGCGGGGATGGGGCCCTTGCCGTCGATCGGCTGGCCCAGCGAGTTCACCACTCGACCCAGCAGGCCGCGGCCCACCGGCACTTCGAGAATGCGGCCGGTGCACTTGGCGAGGTCGCCCTCCTTGATGTGTTCGTAGTCGCCCAGGACGACCGCGCCGACCGAGTCGCGCTCGAGGTTCAAGGCCACGCCGAAGGTGTTGCCCGGCATCTCGATCATTTCACCCGACATCACGTCGGACAAACCATGAATGCGGACGATGCCGTCAGTGACGGAGACGATCGTGCCCTGGGTGCGCAATTCGCTCGAGGCACCGAAGTTTTCGATCTTGGCTTTGATCAGTTCGCTGATTTCGCTTGGATTCAATTGCATTTCTGTTCTCCGAACCGTGAGGTTCCGATAAATATGAGTTGGATGAGCCTGGCTGAGCCCTAGCCCTGCAGGGCGAAGGCCATGCGCTGCAGCCGCCCTTTCACCGAGCCGTCGATCACCTGGTCGCCGATCGCAATAACCGCGCCGCCGATCAGTTCAGGATCAACCGCCACCTGCACGTTCACCGCACGCTTGAATTTGGCCTTCAAACCGGCCACCAGATCGTCGATCTGCGCCTGGGTCAATTCCTTCGCGCTGGTGATGGTGGCTTCGAGCGTCGCTTCGGCGTTGGCCTTGAGCGTTTCGAACTGCCTGCTGATTTCCGGCAGCAAGGTCAGGCGGTCGTTTTCGGCCAGCACCTTGACGAAGTTGGCGCCGCGCTCGCCGAGGTCGCCACCGGCCACCTCGACCATCAGGCTAGCAACGCGCTCGCTCGCCACAGCGGGGTCAGCGATCAGCCTTGCCAGCTGTTCATCGGCCGCGATCAGCGCGAGTGACTGCACGCGAGCGGACCAGCCAGCCAGGTCGTTCTCGCCCTGCGCCAGGCGAAAAACCGCCTCGGCATAGGGGCGGGCCAAGGTAGACAGTTCGCTCATGGCTTACAGCTCGGCTTTCAGCTGGCCCAGCAGGTCAGCGTGGGTTTGCGCGTTGACTTCACGGCGCAGGATTTTCTCCGCGCCAGCCACGGCAAGCAGCGCCACCTGTTCGCGCAGGCTTTCGCGGGCACGGTTGGTTTCCTGGGCGATGTTTGCCTGGGCAGCCGCCAGCTGGCGATCACCTTCATCCTTGGCGGCCAGTTTCGCCTCCTCGATGATCTGCGCCGCGCGCTTTTCCGCCTGGACTAGCACTTCGGCGGCCTGGGCCTTGGCATCACGCAGGCTGTCGCCCGCTTTCCTGGCAGCCAGTTCCAGTTCGTGCTTACCGCGGTCGGCCATGGCCAGGCCGTCGGCAATCTGCTTCTTGCGCGCTTCGAGCGCGTTCATGATCGGCGGCCACACGTACTTCATGCAGAACCACACGAAGAAGATGAACGTGATTGACTGGCCGATCAAAGTTGCGTTGAAGTTCATATCCGCACCTTATCAATGACGGGGGTTAATAAATTTCCGAATAACCCGCGAATTAACCGGCAACGGCGAACAGAACGTACATCGCCAGACCGACGGCGATCATCGGCACGGCGTCGACCAGACCCATGACGATAAAGAACTGGGTGCGCAGCATCGGGATCAGTTCGGGCTGACGGGCAGCGCCTTCGAGGAAGCGGCCGCCGAGCACGCCGATGCCAACTGCCGCACCGAGGGCGCCCAGGCCCATCATCAGAGCGCCGGCGATGTACAGCAATCCTTGAACTTCAGTCATTTTGAACTCCTTGAGTTTTTGATTAAGTTGAAAAAAAACCTGCTTGCTTTGATTCGTTTAGTGATGCTCGGAATGCGCCATATCCAGATAGACGATGGTCAGGGTCATGAAGATGAAGGCCTGCAGGGTGATGATCAGGATATGGAACACCGCCCACGCCCATTGCAGCACGCCGCCGAACACACCCAGAATCCAGCCGCCGCCGAACATCAGGGCAATCAGGATGAAGATCATTTCACCCGCGTACATGTTGCCGAACAGACGCAACGAGAGCGAAATGGGTTTGGCGATCAGACCGACGCCCTCGAGCAGCAGGTTGACCGGAAACATCCACTTGGGGAAGGGCTGGAAGGCCAGCTCGGCGAAAAAGCCGCCGGGGCCTTTCATCTTGAAGCTGTAGTACAGAACCAGGACGAAAACCGACAGCGACAGGCCGAAGGTGACGTTGGGGTCAACCGACGGCACCACCTTCAGATAGGGCACGCCGGCGAGGGTGGCGACGAAGGGCAGCCAGTCCACCGGCAGCAGGTCCATCAGGTTCATCAGCAGGATCCACATGAACACAGTCAACGCGAGCGGCGCGACCAGTGCATTCTTGTGGGAGAAGGAGCCGCGAACCGAGTTGTCGATGAACTCAATGGCCCACTCGACGAAATTCTGCAGCCCGGAAGGAACCCCGGTGGTGGCCTTCTTTGCCGCCATGCGGAACACCAGAAGAAACAGCAATCCGAGACCAATCGAGAACACCATGCTGTCGACGTTGATCGACCAGAAGCCCATGGCCTTGACCTCTTCAGCGCCGTGGGCGAAGCCCCAGGTGCCGTCGGCATGCTGCCCATAAGTCAGGTTCTGCAGATGGTGCTTGATGTATTCGCCGGAGGAGTGATATTCCGCAGCCATAAAGTCAATTTTCTACAAGTGAGTTTTGCATGCGCACTGGATGCGGAACCCATGCAGAACCAACCTGTGTCCAACTAGTTTTGACGGTTCAAGGCCACCGCCAACCATGCCATCTGTGCCGCAATCAAGCCCAACAGCAAGGGCAGCGGTGACAGATGCAGCACCCCGAAACCCAGCGCCAGCAACAGCACCAGCACAACGACCCGCTCGACACCGGTACGGATAAACTGCTTGAGCAAACGTTGTTGATCCCATTCAGGATGTTGCCTGGACTGCCTCTCCCGCCAGACCAGGACAGAGGATACCGCCAGCGCAACCAGCACGCCATAGCCCGCTGCCACACCATGCGACCAGTCCGCCAATCCGCCCGCGATCAGGGTTGCAAGCGGAACCAAGCCTGCCTGCACAAGCGCTACCAACTGTGACGCGGTCGACATTAGCCCGAAATAATACCCCAATCAGTGAAGTCTATGCAATCATCAAGACGCCTGATAGGCCCGTCGCATCCGCCCCGCAAACAAACGATCGAAATCGTTACTCAAGAAAACGGCCAGCGGTCGCCCGAGGGCCAACCTGGCACTCATTTGCATCCTTCGCACGACTTCTGACGACCACGCCAACCGACATTCACACTACGCCAATCCCCGGTGTGGGCAATTAGACTTTGGTCCCATCTTGCCTCTCGCCGTGAAGCGGCGGTTGCCTGACTGCACGGCAAAGCATGCTTTGGGGATAATGTCCTTGTCCCATCGTTTGGAGAACGAGGCCCCACCCCATGAATCCAGCATCCACTCAATCGGGGCGAGACAGCCTTACTTCCGGCACGTCGCCGGCAGAACCCTCCCGGGACGGCTTTGAATGACTGATTTCGACTGCATCGTCGTCGGCGCAGGCGTCAGCGGACTGGTCTTCGCGGAACGCATGGCTCGCGGAGGGCAACGAACCCTGGTGCTGGAGGCGACCGACCGGCTTGGCGGCTGCATCCAGAGCTGGCGAGCTGGCGAGGATTTCTGGCTGGAACTCGGTGCGCACACCGCCTACAACTCCTATGCGCCCCTGCTGCAGGCCCTCGCCGAGCGTGGCCGGCTGGATGAGTTGTTGCTGCGCCAAAAACTCGGCTACCGCTTCATCACAGCGCAAAACACCTTGCAATCCCCGCTGGCGCGCCTGAACTTTCTGCAGGCCGCCTATTCCCTTCCGTTCGGCATCGCCCGTGCCAAGTCCGGGCGCACCGTGGCAGACTGGTTCGGCGCGCTGCTCGGCCGCGACAATTACCGGCAACTTCTGGCCCCGGCATTTGCCGCGGTACTGTCGCAGCAAGCGGACGACTTCCCCGCCGAATGGCTGTTTCGGCGCAAGCCGCGGATGAAGGCGGCGCCTCGCAGCTACACCTTCCACGGCGGGCTGCAGGGCCTGCTCGAAGCACTCGCCGA
>JBGSTQ010000368.1:0-1509 GCA_041736375.1 Thiobacillaceae bacterium | reverse complement strand
ACCGGGCGCGTGGCGATGCCGCCCTGGCCACCGGTGCTGCCGACCTGGTCGCCTTCGGGGTGCCGTTTCTGGCCAACCCCGACCTGCCCGCACGCTTCGCCCGCGGCGCGTCGCTCAATCCGGCCGATCCAGCGACCTTCTACGGCGGCGGTGAAAAAGGCTACACCGACTATCCGAGCCTGGCCGCCTGAGGCAATTTACTTGAGGATGCCCTTGAACATCTCCATCAGGTCCGGCACGCTCTCCTTCTTGGCCGGTTCCGCCGGCTTCGCCGCGGCAGGCTGGGCGGCAGGCTGAGTCTTGATATTGAGTGGCTGACCGTCCGGTCCGAGTTTGATCGCCTCGACCAACAGCGTCACCTCGACTTCGTTGCCAATGACGCCGGTGCCGCCGTCGAGATGCTTGGTGATACCGTAATCCGAGCGGTTGAGGCTGAACTTGCCCTCGAAGGCGGCGCGCATCCCGCCCCACGGATCGGCACCGAAGCCGAGGATCTTGTAGGGGATGTCGACCTGGCGGGTAGCGCCGCGCAGGGTCAGCTGGCCGGTCATCACGCCGCTGTCCTTGCCAGTGGAGCGGAATCCCGAACTGACGAAACGCATGCTCGGATAGTTGTTGGCGTCCAGGAACTCTCCTGTCAGCAGGTGGACATCGCGCTGGCGGTGGCCCGACTCCAGCGAATACACATTCACCGTGACATCCGCCGACCCGGTGTTGGGATTGGCCGGATCAAGCATCAGCGACCCCTTCACGCCGCTGAAGGAGCCGGTGGTCTTGCCGACGAGGTGGCGGATGCTCCAGTTGGCGAAGCTGTGGGTGTCGTCGATCTTGTAGTTTTCCGGGGCCGCCCAGGCATTCAGGGCCAGGCCGAGCATCGCGATGGCAAGGGGGGTGCGCATGTTTCTTCTCCTTTGTTGAATGACGGCAGGCCATGCTGGCCTGTCAGGGAAACTCTAGCACTGGCAGCATGACATGGCGATCGCAAGTGAAATGAAAACGCCCCCGCAGCCAGGCTGCGGGGGCGTCTGGTCGTGACTCCAGCGATCAGGCAATCAGCGGAACGATCAGCAGCGCGACAATGTTGATGATCTTGATCAGCGGGTTGACGGCGGGGCCGGCGGTGTCCTTGTAGGGGTCGCCGACGGTGTCGCCGGTGACGGCGGCCTTGTGCGCCTCCGAGCCTTTGCCGCCGAAGTTGCCTTCCTCGATGTACTTCTTGGCGTTGTCCCACGCACCGCCGCCGGTGGTCATCGAGATGGCGACGAAGATGCCGGTGACGATGGTGCCGACCAGCACGCCGCCCAGCGCCTGCGGGCCGAGGGTGAGACCGACGATGACGGGAACCGCGACCGGCAGCAGCGAAGGAACGATCATTTCCTTGATCGCGGCCTTGGTCAGCATGTCGACGCAGGTGCCGTATTCCGGCTTGGCCGTGCCTTCCATGATGCCGGGGATTTCCTTGAACTGGCGGCGCACTTCCACCACCACGGAACCGGCGGCGCGGCCGAC
>JBGSTQ010000336.1:0-16743 GCA_041736375.1 Thiobacillaceae bacterium | reverse complement strand
ATAGCAGGCCGGTCAGGTCGGGGGTCTGCCAGTCGCCGGCGATGTAGCCCTCGGCAAAGCCGATGTCGCCCTTGCTCAGCACGTCGCGAAACGCGCGCCAGGTGTTGAACTTGATGAAGGCATCCGGCGTCCCGGTCCCGACCGTGAAATCGATGCCGTTGGGCAGTTCCAGATGCAGGCAGCCATGCTCGATTTCCTGCAGCAGGTGGATCACCTGGCGGGCGTACCAGGGGGTGTTGTTGTGCAGCAGGGTTGCACTGAGGCTTGCAGTGTTCATTCAGTCACCTCGTCGAGTGGCGTCGTGGGTTTGCGGAAGAAGGGCACGCGCTTGACGAAAAGGCGCAGTGCGTGGAGATGGATGCGCGCGATCACGCCCCAGGTCATAAGGGGATAGGCGAAGAAGGCGCGCAGGCAGGCCCGTGCGGAGAGCGGCTCGAGCCGCCCCCACCAGGCGGTGCGCAAGGCCGCGCCGCTGCCGTCGTCGTAGTCGATGCGGGCGCGGAAGAGACCGGGGCTGGTTTGAAAGCCGAAGGTGTAGCGCCCGCGCACCGGAAAGAACGGCGAGACGTGGAACACCTTGTCCGCATGCAGGGTGGCATTCGGGTCGTTGGTGCGCAGCAGGTAGACATGGCGTTCGCCGAAGGTGTTGTTGACCTCGGCGAGCACCGCGAGCAGGCGGCCGTCGGCACGATGGCAATGCCAGAAGCTGACCGGCTTGAAGGCGTAGCCGAACACGCGCGGAAACGTCGTCAGCCAGATGTCGCCGTCGGCGATCAGTCCGTGCCGGGACAGCAGATCCTGCACCCAGTCCAGGCAGTTGCCGCCGTCGCCGTGGTCGGCTTCGTGAAAGCTCAGCAGGTTGAAGCGGTTGACCGAAAAGCCGCGCAGCCGAATGGCGTCCAGGCGGTGGATCGGCAGCCGTAGAAAATAGACCGCGTAGCTGAAGCGATGGGCTGCCGGATGCAAACGCTGGTGCATCACCCGGCCGAAACAGATCCGGGCGCTTGCGGGGGTGGCAGGCTGGGCGCCGCCGCGCTCAGGCTGCAACGGCCAGCTCCCGCCACGGCAGGGTGACGTTCATCCGGCGCGCCACGTTTAGCGCCGACACCAGCCCGTCCTCGTGGAATCCGTACCCCATCCAGGCGCCCGCCAGCCAGATGCCGTCATTGCCATTGAGCGCCCTGAGCGCCAGCTGGGCGCGGCTGGATTCGCGGGTGAACAGCGGGTGGCTGTAGCGGAATTCGCCGTGGATCAGCCCCGGATCGGGGGCCTGCAGGGGATTGAGCGAGACGATCACCGGCGTCTTCACCGGCAGCGGCTGCAACTGGTTGATCAGATAGTTCACCGCCACCGGGCGCGCGTCGAGTTCGCCCATCCCCGACTGGTAGTTCCACGCCGACCACAGCGCGCGCCGGCCGGGCAGCAGGCTGGCATCGGTATGGAGGACGGCACGGTTGTCCTGGTAGGGCAGGTGACCGAGCTGCCGCGACACGGTTTCGTAGTGCCGGGCCAGCAGCCGCTGGGACTGGTCGCTGTGGCAGGCCAGCACCACCTGGTCGTAGAGTCCCGAGAGGTGGTCGCACCCGACCTCGATCCGCGCACCGCGCGGGCGGATCGATTCGACCGGCTGGCCGAGATGGATTTCGGCGATGCCGGCGGCGAGCTTGTTCACGTATTCGCGTCCGCCGCCGACCACGGTACGCCATTGCGGCCGGTCGAAAACCTGCAGCAGGCCGTGGTTGCGGCAGAAGGCGACGAAGGAGGCGAGGGGGAATTCCAGCATCTGCGACGCCGGGCAGGACCAGATGGCGGCGGCCATTGGCAGCAGATACCAGTCGACGAAGGGCTGGCCGTAGGCCTTGCGCTTGAGGTAATCGCCGAGGGACTGGCTGTCGCTCAGGGTCGAATCCGCCGTCGCCTCGCGGTTGAAGCGCAGGATGTCGCGCAGCATGCGCCAGAAATCCGCGCGTGCCAGGTTGGCTCGCTGGCCGAAGACGGTGTTGAGGCTGGTGCCGGACCATTCCAGCTCGGGCGATTCGAGCTTGACGCTGAACGACATGTCGCTCGCCACCGTGGCGACCCCCAGTTGCGCAAACAGCCGGGTCAGCTCGGGGTAGGTGCGGTGGTTGAACACCAGAAAGCCGGTGTCGACCGGAAAGGTCTGCCCATCCAGGCTGACGTCGACGGTATGGGTGTGGCCGCCGAGGCGCTGGTCCGCCTCATAGAGCGTGACCTGGTGCTCGCGCGCCAGCATCCACGCCGCGCTCAGCCCGGCAATCCCGGATCCGACGACGGCGACGCGCATCTCAGTTGTCGAGCCGGGAGGATTTGGCGGCAGCCGGACTTTTCAGCATGTCCTCGATGCTGCGGACGAGGTCCCGCGATTCCGGGTCGACCGCACTGGCAAAGGACAGCACCCGCGTGCCGCTGCGGTCGATCAGGTACTTGTGGAAATTCCATTGCGGCCGCTGACCGCTGGCCCGCGCCAGCGCTTCGTGGAAGGGATTGGCGTTGCGGGCCGTGACCCCCACCTTGGAAAACAGCGGGAAGTCGACCTCGTAATTGCTTTCGCAGAAGTCCTTGATCACGGCGTTGCTGCCGGGTTCCTGGCCGCCGAAATCGTTGGCGGGGAAGCCCAGCACGACGAAGCCTTGCTTGCCGTATTTTTCGTAGAGGCTCTGCAGCCCCTTGTACTGGCCAGTATAGCCGCACTGACTAGCGGTGTTGACCACCAGGACGACCTGCCCGGCGTAGGCGCAAAGGTTCTGCGCGGTGCCGTCGATGTCCTTGAGGCTGTGGTTGAGGAGCGGCGGACAGGGCGTCACGGCGTGCGCGGCAGCGGAAAACAGCAGGGCGGACAGAATGGCGAGCGACTTCATGTGCGGATGACCTTGGTTCGGGAGCAGGGACGGGACGGAACAGCGTTGCCGGGGAGGCCGGCATGCGGCGATACCAGCGCGTGATAGAACAGGTAGTCCTGCGGAACCGTGCCGGCAGCCGGCCGGGGGTCGCAGGAATGGGTCATGGGCGGGCGGCTGATGGCAGCCGAGGCCGGTATCCACGCTGACAGGGCGAGGACAAACAGAGATTTGCTTAGCGTGCTCATTTTGTCTTGGTCAAACGTTGGACATGTGTTAAAAATAAAGCATCAAATTCATTCTGTCAAGTATTTGTCCTGGACAACTATGGAAATCTTGGATTCTCTTTCAGGGCCTTCGGGCACCCGCGGCCTGCCGATCGCTTCGGTGGAACGTGAAACCGGTTTGTCTAAAGACACGCTGCGTGTGTGGGAGCGCCGCTATGGTTTTCCGACGCCGGAGCGCGACGCCAACGGCGAGCGGCTGTATGCGGTGGAGCAGGTGAGGCGGCTGATCCAGATCAAGCGACTGATCGATCGCGGCCATCGCCCGGGTAAATTGCTGGCGCTGGATGAGGGGGCGCTGCTGGCGCTCGACGAAACGCGCAGCGTCAGCCGCGCCACGCCCGAAGCCGCTGAACTGGATGCCTGGCTGGAACTGGTCAAGCGTCACGACAGCGAGGCCCTCGAGCGGCAGTTCTTCCGCGAAATTGCCAGGCGAGGGCTGTCGCAATTTGTCCAGGACATTGTTGCTCCGCTGATTGCGAGGGTGGGGGAGGCCTGGTCGCGCAACGAGCTGGGGATATTCGAGGAGCATCTGTTTTCCCAGCATCTGGAAAAACTCTTTCGCAGCACACTGGCCAACATGGTGCCGACCGGAGGGTCGCCGCGCGTGCTGCTGACCACGCTGAGCGGCGAGGAGCATGCGCTGGGGCTGCTGATGGTCGAGGCCTTGCTGGTGCTGGAAGACGCCTATCCCATCCTGCTGGGCCCGCAAACGCCGATCGACGAGATCGCCCGCGCCGCCAGGGTCAAGGAGGTCGACGTGGTCTGCCTGTCGTTCAGTTCGGCCTATTCACCGGCCCTGGCGGCGCAGGGACTGCTCGAACTGCGCCAGGCGTTGCCTCCGCATCAGCAGCTCTGGGCCGGGGGCTCGGGCGTCAGGGCGATCCGCAAGCCGATCGAAGGAGTGGGGCTGTTGCCGGATTTTCAGGACTTGTTCAACAGCCTGGCGGCCTGGCGAGCGCGCTGATCTGACCAGTCAGCGAGGCGTCGACACTCCGACAAGCCGCGGCCTCCCGCCAACCGCACGTCAACGATGGTCTTTTCCCCAGGGCGCCGTCCAGTTACGGCTGCGGGCCTGTCGTGCCTGAACGCCGCCGCGGCGAGCAGTGCCATTTCCATGTTTCTCTTGAAAACCGTACGATAGGCGACATTCTTTACAACCAATCTAGGTTTCTGGGGCGCTCTTTCCCGGATGTTCGCTACCGGAATCCGCACAGGAATCCGATGCGGGCGATGCCTTTGGGCTTACGTTCACAGCAAAAAGACCAGCACGGGGGCTGGTCTTTCCTTCACGGTAGGCGGAACCGGCGGTTGAAAGCAGCCTGTCGTATTGAGCCGGTGGGACCACCCGTTCCCAGACCAGCCGGCCATGCGTCACTCGTAGGGCGGATTACCTGGTTTTGATTTTTTTCCTTATCTCATCCCACTTCTCGCGCCATTCATTTAGCGCCTCGTCCTCGATCTCGAGTTGGATCGCCAGCACTTCCAGCTCGTTCAGTTTCTGATCTTCCAGCCTGCGTGTCAGCTTGTTTCGCGCTCTCGACAGCAGGCGTTCCGTTTCTTCCTTGCTCAGACGCCTGGCTTTTTCGAGATACGCTTCACTAGGTGTTTTTTTCATCGCAACAATTCCTCGGTTTTATGACTGGGGACGTTTTCGAGGTAACTTCTTTCTCTGGTCTGAGAGGTTCCGCGGCCGGAAAGACGGGGTTCACGAATACCGGGCCGGACAGATTTTCACGCCTGCCTTGCATACCTTAAGCCATCTGCCCAAATTGGAAATTGGACTTTGGTCTTACTCGATGGAATCGCGGCCAGACACCTCACCCCGGGGAAGGAACCCAGGTTCAGCCAGATGTTCTGGCTGGATCGATTTCCTTCGCATGCCGGTCTCCCAGGCCTCTCCGCTCCACTCAACTCTTGACGGATACCGGCTGGACCTGCCAGATTTCTGCGGCATATTCCCGAATCGCGCGATCGGATGAAAACCGGCCGATGCGCGCCACATTGAGGATGGACATCCTTGTCCACTTTTCCCGGTCGCGAAAATGGGCGTCGACATTGCCCTGGCATTCCATGTAGGCACGGTAATCGGCGCAGACCAAATAGGGATCCTTCTCCCGCAGGTTACGGGTGAGGGGGGCGAAGAGTTGCCGGTCGCCATGCGAGAACAGGCCCGAGTCGATCAGGTCGAGCGCATGCTGCAGCTCGGGATCGCTTTCGATGACCGACCTTGGCTCGTAGGCATTTTCCAGTCGCTCCCTGACCTGATTGGTCGTCAACCCGAACAAAAAGAAGTTTTCCGCGCCGACCGCCTCGCGTATCTCGACGTTGGCACCATCCAGCGTGCCGATGGTGAGTGCGCCGTTCATCGAGAATTTCATGTTGCCGGTACCCGAGGCTTCCTTGCCCGCGGTTGAAATCTGCTCGGACAGGTCGGCCGCGGGATAGATGCGCTGGGCGTTCTTGACATTGAAGTCGGGAATGAACACCACCTTCATCATCTGCTCGACCTGCGGGTCGCGATTCACCACCTCGGCCACTGAATGGATCAGCTTGATGATCAGCTTGGCCATCCGGTAGCTGGGCGCGGCCTTGCCGCCGAAGATGAAGGTGCGCGGCTGGATATCCAGATTCGCGCTGGTCTTCAGACGGCAATAATGGGTGATGATGTGCAGCAAGTTGAGATGCTGGCGCTTGTACTCGTGGATGCGCTTGGCCTGGATGTCGAACAGTGAGGCCGGATCGACCACGATTCCGGTCACTTCGCGGATATAGGCGGCCAGTTGCCGCTTGGCTGTGGTTTTGACCTCGCGCCAGCGAACCCGGAAGCCGGGATCGTCGGCCCGGGGTTCCAACTGGCGCAGGGATTCGAGATTGCGCAGCCAGTCGCCGTCGATAGTGTCCTCGATCAGCCGGGCCAGGGGCGGGTTGGCCAGGGCGACAAAGCGGCGCGGCGTGACGCCGTTGGTCTTGTTGCTGAACTTCTCTGGCCACAGATCGTGAAAATCGCGCAGCACGGTGCCCTTCAGCAACTCGGTGTGCAGCGCCGCGACGCCGTTGATGGCGAAACTGCCGACGGCGGCGAGATGGGCCATGCGCACCTGATGCACGGGGCCTTCGGCGATCAGCGACATACGCGCAGCGCGTGCCTCGTCGTCGAGAAAGCGTATGCGGACTTCGTCGAGAAAGCGCCGGTTGATTTCGTGAATGATCTCGAGATGGCGCGGCAGGATGCGCTGGAACAGGTCCAGCGGCCAGCTTTCGAGGGCCTCGGGCAACAGGGTGTGATTGGTGTAGGCGAAGCTGCGGCGGGTGATGTCCCACGCCTGTTCCCAGGGGAACCCGTGCTCGTCCACGAGCAGGCGCATCAGCTCCGGCACCGCGATGGCCGGATGGGTATCGTTGAGCTGGGCGACGAACTTCTCGGCAAAGCAGGCGAGGCCGCCAACGTCGCGCAGGATGATGCGGACCATGTCCTGCAGCGAGCACGAGACGAAGAAATATTGCTGCTTGAGGCGCAGTTCCTTGCCCACCTCGGGCTCGTCGTTGGGGTAGAGCACCTTGGTCAGGTTCTCGGCCACCACCATTTCCTCGACTGCGCCGTAGTAGTCGCCCATGTTGAAGGCCTGGAAGTCGAACGAGTCCTGCGCTTCCGCTTTCCATAGCCGCAGCAGGTTCACGTTCATGACGCCGTAGCCGAGGATGGGCGTGTCGTAGGCGACGCCGTAGACGGTGCAGCCGGAATTCCATCTGACCCGCAAGCGGCCCTGGTCGTCATGGTATTGCTCGGTATGGCCACCCAGTTTGACGGGATAGCGCCGCTCCCGGCGCTGTATTTCCCAGGGATTGCCGTCGCGCAGCCAGGCATCGGTCACCTCGACTTGCCAGCCATCCTTGATCGCCTGATCGAACAGGCCGAACTCGTAGCGGATGCCGTAGCCGATCGCGGGCAGTTCCAGGGTGGCGAGGGAATCCAAATAGCAGGCGGCCAGGCGGCCGAGGCCGCCGTTGCCGAGGCCGGGTTCCTGCTCCTGCTGCAGGATGGTTTCCAGATCCAGTCCCATGTCGCGCAAGGCCTGGTCGAGGTTGTCGCGCAGGCCCAGATTGAGGATGTTGTTGCCCAGGTGCGGACCCAGCAGGAATTCCGCCGAGAAATAGCACACCGCCCGGGCATTGCTACGCTTGTAGTTCTCGCCGGTGATGATGAAACGCTCCAGCATGCGGTCGCGCACGGTGTAGGCGAGGGCGGTATAGAAGTCGGCGAGGGTCGCCTTCTGGAAGGAGCGCCCGGTGAGGTAGAACAGATTGTCGGTGAACGAACGGCGCAATGCCTCGACGGAACGCGCGGCACGGGTACGCAGGGATCTTTCAGCGATATCGGACATGGTGGAGTATTTCTATCGATGCTGCCGTTCGCGGCCTTTGGTGTATTCGCCTGGTCAACGCGACATATGGCAAATTGGTGAACATTCTAATCGTCAATTGTTGCAGCCAATCGACAAGGACACGGACCAGGCATCGGTGTGGAAACTTGCCTTAAAACTTTCATGCCGACTTCATTAATCTGTCAACTTGCCAGTACAGAATTATTCTCCCTTCAAATCCCGGCAGGAGATGTTTTATGGCGGCCACCATGATGACTCCCAGCACACGCCTTCAGACCAAGCGCATTCAGGTCGATGCGCGTTCCCCGGTCAAGCCGCGTGCCGTTGCCATGAACGATCTGGCGGTGATTGCGCTCGACGACCTGGGCATCATCCAGAACTGCAATCCAATTTGCGAAGAGATGTTCGGCTACCGCCAGGAGGAATTGGCAGGTCGCCATGTTTCCGCACTCCTGCCCCAGTTGCAGGACACCGAACTGGTGCAGGGTGAGCGGGTCAATTCACACGTGGCTTTTCTTTGTCACTCCGGCATTCCCTTTCAGGCGCGGCGCCACGACGGCAGGCATTTCACCATCGAACTCTTCATCAACCGGCTCGGCAGCCATAACGTGGTTGTTCTGGTGCGTGACCTCGAACAATCCATGTAAATCTGCGGTACCGGACGCCTATTCTGTTCCCCTGCAACATGGGGAGCCTGTATCGGGCGATGACCGACCCTTGCGGCTCCCCTGATTCACTCGCTTTATGAAAGGCCATCGGCCAGTCAAAACCATTGATCGCTGCAGCCCAAACAAACAAGACTCCCTTGTCTACTATTAGATCGTTGATGCCTATCCTGATTCCGAAAAGCGAGAACGGCAATGAATGACTTCAATGACATCAAGCTGCGTGCGGAGCATCGCAATCTGATCAAGAGCCTGGCGGATGAAACGCATCATTCAATTGAGGAAGTGGACAAGGTCTACTCTGCGACTTTTGAGGAGTTGAACGCTGAAGCGCGCATCAAGAATTATCTGGCTTTGCTTACCAGCAAAAAGGTAAGAGAGGAACTGCAGAGGTAAGTTTTCAGGGCTGACAGAAAAACGGTTCCCAAGGGATTCGCCTATTCAAAGGTCTTGGAGAGAATCGCGGCCAGGAAGCCGAGCATGGTCGCCAGACCGATGATCGTCCCGCCCTTGAAATAAGCCTCGGGCAACATGGTCTGGGCGATCATCGTCAGCATCGCACCGGCGGCGATGCCCTGGATGAAAGCCAGCACCCCGGGTGGCGTACCGACAATCATGACGTTGCCGGTGGCCGCCAGTAATCCGGTGGCTAGGGCGATGGAACTCCACATCAGCAGAATCCGCCCGTAGGTGAAGCCCTGCTGCTTCATGCCGGCTGAACTGGAGAGCGCCTCGGGGTAGTTGGAGATGAACAGCCCCGCCAGCAGGGACAGGCTGACGTGGTGGCCCGTCATGGTGGAGCCGATGACCAGCCCCTCGGGAATGCCATCCAGCAGGATACCGAGCCAGATGGCCAGAGGGGCGCCTTTATGCTCCGAGATATCGACCGACATATCGCGCGCTGCTGGTAAAGGCACGCCCGTTCCCATGCTTTTCAGCGCCTCGCGCACCCAGCGCTCGGCCTTGTCGGGATCGAAATGCTGCTTGCGCTCCAGATAGGTCCCGATATCGCCTCCCCGGACGATGGCACGCACCCGCTGCGCGAATTCGGGCGCTTGGCGCAGCAACGCTTCGAACTCCTCTCGGCGCAACTCCCAGACTTCTGCATCCTGGGCGACGATGGCGGTGACGCTGTGGCGCGCACCGGTGAGCAGGGCCATCGCCCCGAAGATGTCGTCGCCGATCAAAGTGGTGGGCGTACGGCTCGGATCGCTCGGGTCGATCAGCGAGACCTCGCCCCGGTCGATGATGTACAGTCGGCCTGCCGCTTCACCCTGGTGGAAGAAAGTATGCCCGCGGGCAACGTGCTTGTGCATGAGGCGGTCTGCAATCCACTCCAGTTCATTCGGAGACAGTCCGCTGAAAAGCGGCAGCCGCCGGAACAGCGCGGCCCGCTGGCAGAATTGTTCCTCCCGCCGCTCGGTCTTCATGGCGGCAGGGAGGATTCCCCTCGCCAGCAGACTCTTCACTGCCTTGTCGCACCAGGCGCTGGCGTCCTCCTGGGACATGCCATGCCGGCGGACGAGATAGTCGGCCACCGGTGCGGTACGTATCCAGCGGTGCACTGCCTGGATCAGGGTCGATGAGTTGGGCAGCAGCCGTTCGATCTCGCTTTTCGGCACCAGCCAAACGCTGGCATCGGTGGCTGCCCGGGCGATGGTGGCGTGGGGAGTGCCGGTGAAGAAGGCCATGTGGCCGAAGGTCGCGTTCCGCTCGAGGCGCTCGACCACACGCATGTTGTCGTCGGGATCGAGCAGTTCCATGACGCCATCGGCAACGATATACAGGGCTTCCCCCGGATCGCCGGCTTCGTATAGGCGCGCTCCGGCCTTGACTTCGCGCTGTCTGACATAAGCCGAAAGGGTTCTGACCTCCCGCTCCGGCAAATCCTGCAGTACCTCCATGCTTCGCATCAGCGCCTTGAGGACACGCTTGGCCCGCAGATGGTCCTGGCGGCGCAGATGGTAGATGGTCGTGGAGGCCTTGCGCATGAAGCCGCCGTAATTGTTGACGACCTGATTCAGGGCGATGAACAGCAGCCCGCCGAGCACCCAACCTGTGGACAGGGGAACGAGCTGGCCCCGAGCCAGGGCTGAGGCGACCAGGTCTACACTCAGGGCGGCCAGCAGCGCCCCGCCACCGAATGCCATCAGGAAGGCGATCTGGCGGTCGGTCGGTACCCAGAGCCGTGCCGTGATCGCGCCGATGGGCAGCGACGCCGCGCTGATCAGGCCGACAAGGAAGGCCCATTCGGGCGTGGATTCAGGCATGGTCGGCGGGATTCACTGTAGTCGGCGAACACTATCAAAGACGACGGGCAGACGCCACGTCGCGACCGGGCACGCGCCTTCGAGCGACGTGGATTGCGGCTGCGCCACGCGCCTCATGACCGCGCCCGTCGCGCCGGAACGCTGGAGCATGGTGCTCGTGCAGTGTCAGGCACAAAAAAACACCGCCACGCGAGGTGGCGGTGCAGCGGCCAACGTGGCCTTCCGGAGGACATTAATCCAGGGACTTGCCGAGCTTGAGGAATTGCGTCTCGCCGGTGGAATCGTCAACGCCGTCGTTGTCGGTGACGGCATAGACCGTCCCGTCGACGGCGCGCGCCAGCCCTTCGAGCTTGTCGTGCACCCAGCCCTTGCCGGCCTGCATGGCCGGCAGCACGTCGATCGCCAGGGTCTTGGCCAGCACCGGGAAGGCGCCGCCTTCGGCAACGGGGGTCACGCCGGTGACGTCGACCGTATAGACGCGCTTGATGCGGGCGTTCGGCCCCGTCTGGTTGTCGCGCTCGACGATGGCGAACTTGCCGCCGCCCAATGCCGTGATCTCGGACAGGCCGACCCAGCCGCCGGCGGGGGACTCGACCGGGTCGAGCGGGTAGTAGAAGAATGTCCACTCGCCTTCCTCGACGGCCGGATCGGAGTCGTCCGCCGGGGAGTAGACGCCGATGCGCACGTGCCCTGCGGGGTCGCCGGTCCACTCGCGCTGGAAGGCGACATAGACCTTCTCGTCGACGCCGACTGCGCCGGTCACCGCCACGCCTTCGTAGCCGTTGCTCTTCTGCTTGGCGTCGACCGCGGCGGGCAGGCGAATTTCACGAACCACGGTTCCGTCGGCGGCGGCTTCGATCAGCAGGTTGCGCGTGGTGAAGGTGCCGGAGCCTTCCGAAGCCAGCCAGAAGCTGCCGTCGCTGCGCTGGGCCAGACCTTCGAGGTCGTAGTTGACCGTGGTGCCGTCCTTCTTCAGCACGGTTTCGCCGGTGATCCTGGCAGGATGGGCGCTGACATCGACGTGGTAGATGCGGCTCTGCTGGTAGAAGCTGTCGTGCACCGTATACAACTTGTCGGCGTCATCCTTGTCGGCGGCCAGCGCGGACAGCGCGCCCCAGGCAATCGGCTTGCCGTCCGCTTTGACGACTGACTCGATCTGCGGATAGGCGGGCGCGGCATGCTCCAGGCGGAAGATATTGATCTGCGAGCGCACCGGATCGTCGCCCTCGGTCGAGGCGATGAACAGCTTGCGTCCGGGTATGGGCAGCAGTCCCTCGGGACCGACACCGGTGGGCAGGACCTGTACCAGGTCCATCTTGCGCGCGCCCTTCTGCTGGTAGACCGCGACGAAATTGGCGCGCTCGGAGCCGACGAAGGCGTATTCCTGATTGCCATATTTCCCGCTGGCGATGCCCTCCGGTTCGGCGCCCTTGTTGGCCGCCCGATCCTCGGGGTAGTGGCCGATGCGGGTAGCAAGGTACTCGAAGCTCTCGCCGGCGTCGTAGAGCGGCTTGCCGCTGCGGCTGAAGACGGTAAAGCCGCGGCTGCCACCGAACAAATCGCCCTCGTTGGCGGTGATGAGCTTGTCGCCGCCCAGCCAGGCGATGCTGTCCGGCTCGCGCAGGACGTCGGTCAGGGTGCCGGTGAGTGCGATCAGCGGCGGTTTTTCCTCGACGGTGTTGATGCCTTCGAGGGTGACGCTTCCTGCGTCGAAATCCTGGATGACGCGGCCGTTGACCAGGTTGACCAGGGCGATGTGGTTGTTCTCCTGCAGGGTCACGGCGGCGATGTTGGCCTGGTTGATGCTGACATATTCGGGTTCAGGGTCGTCGCCGGCGTAGGCGGCCAGACCGCTCAGGTCGACCATGCGGACTTTCCAATGATGCGGTGCGCCAACCAGGTCGACGATGTTGAGGAAGCCGGCGGGATATTGCGGCAGGCCGCCTTCCACGCCGTCGACGGTGACATCCTCGTCGCGCTCGTTCTCGATGGCGATGGCGGCATAGCGGCCATTCGGGCTGACTGCGACCGAGTCGGGCTGGCCGTTCATGTCGAGGGTGTAGACCGGTGCGCAGGCGGTGACGTCGGCGAGACAGGCGGGAAGGTCGTAGACCGCCAGATGGCCGGAGGCATCGACATAGCTGTCTGAGGTATTGACGCCGACCAGGGCGTACTTGCCCGTGACGGCGACCGAAGTCGGTTCGCCGCCGGTTTGCACCGTGCCGAGGCCGACCGGGGATTCGGGGTCGCTGATGTCCACGAAGCCGATCCTGCCGGTGGGGCTGTCGGTATAGACCAGGGTCCTGCCATCCTTGCTGACGGCGACGATTTCCGCCACGGTTGCCTCGATCACCCCGGTATCGCAGCTGGTGTTTTCACAGACCACGTAGGTGGCGATGCGCTGGAAATGCGGCTCCTGGTGAGGCTGCTTGCCGGGGAAGCCAGCTTCTGCGAGATGCGGAAGGGCGGCCAGGAAGGCGAGCGTCAGGGCGGACCGGGGGAACAGCGGGGCATGCCTGCGGTTTTTCATGAAATGGGCTCCTGTGGAGGTCATGGATGCGACGTTCCCGAGGTGCAAGGAACGGGGAAATCCCAGCCTACGGAAGTTGTATTTCATTTGGATGAAAGGATCGGCGGGCTTCTGGATTCAAGGGCCCAATTGTCCTGAGAGCCCCTGAAAGGCAGTCGACAACCGTTCCAGGGATGCATGAGCCGGAACATCGGACATGTTGCCGGATGAGGTAGCGCGAAAACAGATCAAAGAGGTAGGATTAAAAAGTTGCCCTTGCCGTCAATCACGAGGATTCATTGCCATGAAAAAAACCGCTGATGCCGAGTACCTTGAGAAAGCCAAGCTGCTGAGCAAGGAGGAAACCGAGCGCCTGCTGTCGCGAGCGCGAAACAAACTGGTGCGCCGGCTGGAAGATCAAAAACTCAGTACCCTGGAAGTCCTCGCGCTTCAGCTTGAGATCGAGGATGACGACCTGAATGAATGGCGTGAGAAGATGGCCGAAATAAGCGCCAAATCCAAGAAATCCAAGTAGACGGCGCGTTGCCGGATCCTGGGCGGGAGCGGGCTGCTGGGGCACGCTTTGCCGCAGGACCGCAGCGGCCTCCGTACCGCTGGCATCAACCGTCCAGCGGGCGCGTTTGATCCCGATGGTGGTGTGGCCGTCATCACCGGCCCCGCCAGGCCATCGCCATGCTGGTGACCGGTTTCCCCCGGCATCCCCGCTGGCCTTCAGTCCCTGACCCGAATCACCGTTCCCTCGCACCGCCTGTCGGCCGTACCGCGATGTTCGGCCGGTCGCCGAATCCAAAACGATCGCCTTGCCGTCCCTTTATGGCAGCGTCGGCGCCATGCGCGAACGATGCCCGGCACGCCGACCGCGAGACCGCAGGTCGAGGCCAGCGGGAAGGGCATGGGCAGGCCGTCGGGGCGCGAACATGTCGGCACTGGCCCTGGCCGGCGCGCGTTCCCGCGGATCGACGATGTGGGTCTCGCGGATCCTGGCCAGGTGAACCAGCATGAAGTCGCCACCGATGCCCAACGACGACGGGACTGACAATTTCGATTAATAAACATCGATCTGTATTCGTTTGCTCAATCACATTCTTGATAAATGGGTGGCTGATTTAAGGAGTCGCATGCGTTCCGATCGTGCCTGTTGCCGCCACCAAACCGGCCTCGGCCGGGCCGCTTCGAAACATAATATTCCGGAAAAAATGTCGTCATCTTGCCTCGGGAGAATGTGCGCATCCGGCTGTCCGGATCAACCCATCCCCATTCTCCAGGAGACGACATGAGCAGCACACTTCATCCTGACGGCAAGCTGAATCCCAGCAACAGCGTCACCAACCCGAGCGGCAACGACACGATCATCGACCTGATCGAGGCCCGCATGGTTTCGCGACGCGCTTTCCTCAAGACCTCGGTCGGCGCCACCACCCTGGCCGTGGTCGGCGGCACCGTGGCGGGCAGTGTGTCCGGGCAGGCGCTTGCCAAGCCCGCGGTCCTCAAGAAAGCCATCCCTGAATCCCTCGCCAGCCCCGTCGGCGGCATCGGCTTCAGCTCCATTCCCACCAACGTAGCGCCGATGACTGACGCCGTCACCGTGCCCGACGGCTATTCCGCTCGCGTGCTGGTGTCTTGGGGCGATTCCCTGACCCATGCCCCGCATTGGGATTCCACCGGGGCGATGGACGAGGCGACCCAGCTGCGCACCTTCGGCGCCCACAACGACGGCATGCACTTCTTTCCCTTCCCGGCCTCGAACAAGACCCCGGGCAACGGCAAGATCGGCAACTGGCGCGGCCTGCTGGTCGCCAACCACGAATATTGCGATCCGGGCCTGGTGAACAACACCGCCACCTATGCGACCGACCTCATCACCCCGGACATGGTGCGCGCCCAGCTGGCAGCCCACGGTATCAGCGTGGTCGAGATCTGGAGGAAGAAGGAGGGTTTCGAGGTCAAGCGCCCGTCCGCCTTCAACCGCCGTATCACCGGCAACACCCCTTGCAGGATCAGCGGGCCGGCCGCAGGCCACGCCATGCTGAAAACCGCGGCCGACAGCAAGGGCAAGGTCGTGCTGGGCACCCTCAATAACTGCGCCCATGGCTATACGCCGTGGGGCACCTACCTGACCTGCGAAGAAAACTTCAACGGCTATTTCGGTACCACCGCCGCCGCATTGACCACCACACCGCTGACCGCGCACGAAAAGCGCTACGGCCTGTCGCAGGGCGGTTTTGGCTATCGCTGGCATGAGGCCGATCCGCGTTTCGACATCCGCTCCACTCCCAACGAAGCCAACCGCTTCGGCTGGGTGGTCGAGGTCGATCCCTGGAACCCCAACAGCACGCCGGTCAAGCGCACCGCCCTCGGCCGCTTCAAGCACGAAAGCGCTGGCGTGGTGGTGGACGACGACAACCGGGTTGCCGTCTACATGGGTGACGATGAGCGCAACGAGTATCTGTACAAGTTTGTCTGCGCCCGGAAATACAACCCGCGTAATCCCGCCGCCAACCGCGACCTGCTCGATTCCGGCACGCTCTACGTCGCCCGCTTCAACGCCGACGGCACGGGCGCATGGCTGCCGCTGGTGTGGAACCAGAACGGCCTGACGCCGGCGAACGGCTTCGCTGATCAGGGCGAGGTGATGATCAAGTGCCGCCAGGCCGCCGACCGCGTCGGCGCCACTATGATGGACCGCCCCGAGTGGGTCGCGGTGCATCCCGAGACGCGCGAGGTTTACCTGACTTTGACCAACAACAGCCGTCGCGGCAACACCCCGGCCTCGGTCAACAAGGTCGACGGCACTTCTTCCGCGGCCAGCGCCAACCCGCCGGTGGATGCCGCCAACCCCCGTCCCGACAACGACTTCGGCCACATCATCCGCTGGCGCGATGCTCTTGGCAGCGTCGGCGCCTCCAGTTTCGAGTGGGCCATCTTCGTCCAGTGCGGCGACAAGGCCACCACCAAGACTCTGCCGGCGAGCTACACCACCGGCGAGTTCGGTGGCCAGACGGTCGGTTATCAGGGCAACATCAACGGCGACGACTACGGTGCGCCGGACGGCCTGTGGTTCGACCAGGACGGCCGTCTGTGGATCCAGACCGATCAGGCGGGCGACGCCAAGGGCGACTGGGTCAACATCGGCGGCAACGTCATGATGTGTGCCGACCCGGCGACCGGCGAGACGCGCCGCTTCCTCACCGCCCCGCCGCATGCTGAAGTGACGGGCGTCATCACCACCCCGGACGGCAGGACCATGTTCGTCGGCATCCAGCACCCGGGCGAGGACTGGAGCGGCAGCTTCACCTCCAACTCGCAGTGGCCGGACAACGGCGCCAACGGCGACACCACGTTCGAAGGGACGACGCCGGCCAAGCCGCGCTCGTCGGTGATCGTCATCACCAAGAACGATGGCGGCGTGATCGGGACCTGATGGACTGTGCAGCGTGATGAAAAGCGGCGCCCGCGGGCGCCGTTTTTTATGCCGGGCTGTCAGGACGCATCGGCGGGAAAGGCGGTCAGGAAACAGCGGGGGGATTGCTGAACTATTGTTGCGACTCGAGCTGCAGGCGCCACTGGGCAACGCGCTCGAGCAGTTCCACAGGCCGCTCGCTGCGGATGCTGGGCGAATCCGCGTAGATGGTGCCGGCCTCGCCGTCGAGGCACAGCGGGTCGCCTTCTTGGATGACCACATCGCCGAGCCGGGCCTGCTTCGCTGCCTCGTCGATCAGCAGATCGGCGCAGCCTACCAGGCAGACCTTGC
>JBGSTQ010000277.1:0-2438 GCA_041736375.1 Thiobacillaceae bacterium | reverse complement strand
GTAAGGATCAGACGCTGGTTAAGACACCTGTTCACCCCGCCGTGGGCCTGGCGGCGCGACTTTCCGCACGCCACCCTCGACGCCATCCAGGCGGCGATCCGTGCCTCCGAAACCACGCATGGCGGCGAGATCCGTTTCGCCATCGAGAACAGTCTGGCGCCGTCCCGGGTGTGGCGTGGCACCAGCGGGCGCGAACGCGCGCTCGAGGTGTTCTCCAACCTGCGAGTGTGGGACACCGAGCACAACAGCGGGGTGCTGATCTATCTGCTGCTCGCCGACCGCGACATCGAGATCGTCGCCGACCGGGGCATCGCCGCGCGGGTCGATCCAGCCGCGTGGGAGACCGTGGCGCAGGCGATGGAGGCAGCATTCCGCCAGGGCGAGTACCAGCATGGCGCACTGGAGGGGATCGCTCAGGTCGGCAGGCTGCTGACAGAACATTTTCCGCCGCCCGGGCATAATCCCGACGAACTGGCGAATCGCCCGGTGATCGTGAGGAGATGACATGCAAATGCATTTTTGGTGGTGGATCCTGGCAGTCGTGCTGGTCGGCCTGGAGCTGACCACCGGCACCTTCTACCTGCTGGTCTACGGACTGGCCGCGGCGGCGGCCGGAGTGGCCGCCTGGATCGGGGCGGGTACGGTCATCCAGCTCATCACCGCCGCCGTGATCGCGGCGGCCGGAACCCTGGCGTTGCGCCACTGGAAGCGCTCGACCGAGCACACCGACGCCGAGGCTCAGGATCTCGATATCGGCCGCAGCGTGCAGGTCGAATCCTGGACTGACGGTCGCGGCGTGGTGAATTACCGCGGCGCGATATGGGAAGCCGAGGCCGAGTCACCGCAGGTCGACAACACCCGCCCACTCTATATTCGTGCGGTCAGGGGCAACACCCTCATTTTGGGCAATTGAACGGAGAGAACGCATGGATATCGTCGCATTGGTCATTCTGATCGTGGTGGGCATCGTCGTCGCCAAGGGCGTGCGCGTGGTGCCGCAGCAGAACGCCTGGGTGGTCGAGCGCCTCGGCAAGTTTCACTCGGTGCTGGTGCCCGGCCTCAACCTGGTGATTCCCTTCGTCGACACCGTCGCCTACAAGCATTCGCTGAAGGAAATTCCGCTCGACGTGCCGAGCCAGGTCTGCATCACCCGCGACAACACCCAGTTGGCGGTCGACGGCATCCTGTACTTCCAGGTGACCGACCCGAAGATGGCGTCCTACGGTTCCAGCGACTACATTTCGGCGATCTCGCAGTTGGCGCAGACGACGCTGCGTTCGCTGATCGGCCGCATGGAGATGGACCGCACCTTCGAGGAACGCGAGGAAATCAACCGTGGCGTCGTACTGGCGCTGAACGAGGCTTCGACCAACTGGGGCGTCAAGGTGCTGCGCTACGAGATCAAGGATCTGACGCCGCCGAAGGAAATCCTTCACGCCATGCAGCGGCAGATCACCGCCGAGCGCGAGAAGCGTGCGCTGATCGCCTCGAGCGAAGGCCGCATGCAGGAACAGATCAACATCGCCACCGGCGAACGCAATGCCGCCATCCAGCAATCCGAAGGTGAAAAACAGGCCGCGATCAACGTCGCCCAGGGCGAAGCCGAGGCCATCAAGGCCATCGCCGTCGCCAACGCCGAAGCCATCGCCCGCGTTGCCATGGCGATCGAAAAGCCCGGCGGCATCCAGGCGGTGAACCTGAAAGTGGCGGAGAAATACGTCGAGGCCTTCTCCGGCCTGGCCAAGACCGGCAATACCCTGATCGTGCCGTCGAACATGGCCGATCTCAGCAGCCTGATCGCCGGCGCGATGACGGTGGTCAAGTCGCAGAACGCTGCCGATCCGGCTCGTTCCTGAGTCGCCGGCAACTCAGGCTTCCGGCGGCAGGCCGCGGGGGAGCGCGGCATTGAAGTAGCCACCCCAAAGCGGCTATAATTGCGCCATTCAAGTTCAGGCGGGACTGCGCGAGCAGCCCGCCTGAATTTTGTCACCTGCTTTCCGGAGTGTTTCTTGTCTCGTACCTGTCCCGCCATCCTTGTTCTAGCTGACGGCTCGGTATTTCGCGGCCTGTCCATCGGCGCCGAAGGCACCACTGTCGGCGAGGTGGTGTTCAACACCGCGCTGACCGGCTACCAGGAAATCCTCACCGACCCCTCGTATTCGCGGCAGATCGTCACCCTGACCTATCCCCATATCGGCAACACCGGCGTCAACGCCGAGGATGTCGAAGCCGAGCGCATCCACGCCGCCGGGCTGGTGGTGCGCGACGTGCCGCGCCTGCATTCCAACTTCCGCGCCTCCTCCTCGCTGCCGGACTACCTGGCCAGCCAGAATATCGTGGCGATCGCCGATCTCGACACCCGCCGGCTGACCCGCGTCCTGCGCGAAAGGGGCGCACAGAACGGCTGCATCATGGCCGGCCGCGTCGACGAGGCCGAA
>JBGSTQ010000244.1:0-2254 GCA_041736375.1 Thiobacillaceae bacterium | reverse complement strand
TTCGGCCTGGGCGTGGCCGGCGTCGCTTAGCAAACCGGAACCGGGCAGCAACGGCACCTTGTTGTGCTCGGCGAGATCGCGCGCGGTGTGCTTGAGGCCGAAGGCACGCATCTGGTCCGGGCTGGGGCCGATGAAGGCGATGCCCGCCGTCGCGCAGTCCTCGGCGAAGCCGGGGTTCTCGGAGAGGAATCCGTAGCCGGGATGGATCGCCTGGGCGCCGGTAGCCTTCGCCGCTTCGAGGATCGTCTCGGCGCGCAGATAGCTCTGCGCCGCGGGCGCCGGGCCGATCTCGACAGCTTCGTCGGCCAGCCGCACGTGCAGCGAATGGCGATCGGCTTCGGAATAGACGGCAACGGATTTCACCCCCATGCGGCGCAGGGTGCGGATGATGCGGCAGGCGATGGCGCCGCGGTTGGCGATGAGAACCTTGTCGAACATGTTTTGCTTCCTTGCGGGGCGTCCCGCGTGCAGTCTCCGCGGCGGGGCGTCCCGCCGTGATTATTTATTGTTCAGGCGCGTCCCAGATCAGAACCCGCACCGGCGTCGGGTTGTAGGCGTTGCAAGGGTTATTCAATTGCGGGCAGTTGGAGATAAGGCACAGCACGTCCATCTCGGCACGCATCTCGACATACTTGCCCGGCGCCGACACGCCGTCGGCGAAGGTCAGCCCGCCCTCGGGCGTCACCGGCACGTTCATGAAGAAGTTGATGTTGCTGGTGATGTCGCGCTTGGTGAGGCCGCCGTCGTAGTGCGCCAGCGCGTGCAGGAAGCTGTCGCGGCAGGAATGCATCGGCCGCTTGTTCAGTGCATAGCGCACGGTGTTGCTTTCACAAGAACAGGCGCCGCCGAGGGTGTCGTGACGACCGCAGGTGTCGGCGGTGATGGTGAGCATCACGTTGCCTTCACTCGACATCAGTTGCGTCCCGGCGGTGAGGTAGAGCGCGCCCTGCGCGCGCACGGTGTCGGCGGCGCTGTAGCGCTCCTCGGGGTCGCGCGCGTTGAAGAACAGGGTGTCGACCGCCTGGTTACCTTCGAGGTCGAGGATGCGGAAGACCTGGCCCTTCTTGATTTCGTGGATCCAGGGATCGCCGGCGTCGACGACGGCGTTATAGACGGCCGTCTTGGGATCGAATGGGCTTCCGACGAGATTGAAGGTGCTCATGTCTGGCCTCAGCGATACAGGATTTCGGTTTGATAAAAGCCGCGCTGGTTTTCCGCACACGAATTACGGCAGACATCGTCCGCACCCGGCACGCCACTCTTCCATACGGTCAGCATGACGTCGCCAGGTGCGTAGTCGGGGCGCGGGTCGAGCGGGTGCGGTGCGGCCGAGAGCACGACGAGCACGTTCATCTCGAAGCGCAGGTCGACGGTCGCGCCGAGTTGTGAATTCGCTTCGTCGAAATGCAGCTTGCCAGCTTCGTCGGCGACGACCTTGCTGAAGAAGTTGACGTTCGGCACGACGTCGCGCTTGCCCAGCCCCCACTTGCCCAGCTCGACCAGCAGGCCGTCGCGGCCGTTGCGGTGCATGGCGTTGCGGTGGGTCTGGTAGGTGGCCTCGCCGTACTTCGCCTTCACCATCTCGGCGTTGCTGGTGCCGCACACAGTGTCGTGCCAGCCGCAGGTATCTGAAATGACCGAGCAAAGTACGTGGCCCATGTCTGAATAGCAGACGTGACCCGTCGTCAGGTGCGCTGTGTGCTGCGCCTTCAGCGTGTCCGGCATGTTGTAGCGCTCGAGCTTTTCCTCGGCGTTGTAGAACAGTGCCGACACGTTGGCGCGGCCGGAAAGATCGGTGAGCCGCAACGCATTGCCGCGACGGATCACGCCGGACCAGTGGCAGCCGCCGGGCAGCAGCTCTTCCCACAGGAACAAGTCGGGCGGGATGGGATTGAGGTTCTGTGCCATGGCGAATTAAAAAAACTTGAGATAACGGTCCAGTTCCCACTGCGACACATGGGTGTGATACGCCTCCCACTCGTCACGCTTGAATTTGGCAAAGGTCTCGGCCATCAGCGGGCCAAACACCTCCTTCGTCAGCGGGTCGGCCTCGAAGGCGTCGATCGCCTCTTCCAGCGAGCGCGGAAGATGAGTCACGCCCATCGCCTGCAGTTCTTCCTCGCTGTGCTGGTACATGTTCTCGCCGTGCGGCTTGCCGGGGTCGAGCCCTTCGCGGATGCCTTCGAGGCCGGCGGCCAGCATCAGCGCGGCGGCGAGATACGGGTTGCACGACATGTCGACGGCGCGGCATTCG
>JBGSTQ010000206.1:0-3576 GCA_041736375.1 Thiobacillaceae bacterium | reverse complement strand
GCAGGATGCCGACCACCGCCACGCGCGTGCGTCCAGTCAGCAGGCCCGCCGCCTGCCGCGCCATGTCGTCGACGATGGCCTCCAGCTGCGCGGGGTCGTAGAGGCAGGTGCGCCGGCCCTGGGGCTTAGCCATTTTTCAGGACGTTCTCCAGCCCCAGGCTTGGCCACAGGGCGTCGACCCGGGCCTTGACTTCCGCGTCCATGACGATGGGGGTGCCCCATTCGCGCGTGGTTTCGCCCGGCCACTTGTTGGTGGCATCGATTCCCATCTTGCTGCCGAGTCCGGACACCGGGCTGGCGAAGTCGAGGTAGTCGATCGGGGTGTTTTCCACCAGCAGGGTGTCGCGAGCCGGATCGACGCGGGTGGTCAGCGCCCAGATCACTTCCTTCCAGTCGCGCACGTCGACGTCGTCGTCGGTGACGAGGATGAACTTGGTGTACATGAACTGGCGCAGGAAGCTCCACACCCCGAACATCACCCGCTTGGCGTGGCCGGGATACTGCTTTTTCATGCTCACCACCGCCATGCGGTAGCTGCAGCCCTCGGGCGGCAGATAGAAGTCGGTGATCTCGGGAAACTGCTTCTGCAGCAGCGGCACGAACACCTCGTTCAGCGCCACGCCGAGGATGGCCGGCTCGTCCGGCGGCTTGCCGGTGTAGGTGCTGTGATAGATCGGGTCGCGTCGCAGGGTGATGCGCTCGACGGTGAAGACGGGAAAATGATCCTGTTCGTTGTAATAACCGGTGTGGTCGCCATAGGGTCCCTCGAGCGCGGTCTCGTGCGGATGGATCACCCCCTCGAGAACGATTTCCGCACTCGCCGGCACCTGCAGGTCGTTGCCGAGGCATTTCACCACCTCGGTCTTGGCGCCGCGCAGCAGCCCGGCGAACTGGTATTCCGACAGCGAGTCCGGCACCGGCGTCACCGCGCCGAGGATGGTGGCCGGGTCGGCGCCGAGCGCGACCGCGACCGGGAAGGGCGTGTCGGGGTGTGCCAGCTGGTGGTCGCGAAAATCCAGCGCGCCGCCGCGATGCGCCAGCCAGCGCATGATGAGCTTGTTCCTGCCGATCACCTGCTGGCGATAGATGCCGAGGTTCTGCCGGGTCTTGTGCGGGCCACGGGTCACGGTCAGGCCCCAGGTGATCAGCGGCGCGACGTCGCCGGGCCAGCAATGCTGCACCGGCAGACGCGACAGATCGACCTCCTCACCCTCCCAGACCACGTCCTGACAGGGCGCGCTCCGCACTTCCTTGGGTGCCATGTTGAGCACCTGCTTCAGTACCGGCAGCTTGTCCCACGCGTCGCGCAGGCCCTTCGGCGGCTCGGGCTCCTTGAGGTAGGCCAGCAGCTTGTCGATTTCGCGCAGCTTGGCCGGATCGTCGGTGCCCATGCCCAGCGCCACCCGCCTGACGGTGCCGAACAGGTTGGCGAGAACCGGCATGGAGCCGCCCCTGGGGTTTTCGAACAGCAGGGCCGGGCCGCCGGCGCGCAGGACGCGGTCGGCGATTTCGGTCATTTCGAGTTTGGGGTCGACTTCGACGCTGATGCGCTTGAGTTCGCCCGCCTGCTCAAGCTGGTTGATGAAATCGCGAAGGTCGTGATATTGCATGAGCGCGGCCGGTTAGCTCAGTGAAAAGGGCAGTGCGCAGGCGTGCCGCCACTGCCCCCGGATTGGCACAGAGGCGTGATCAGTCGATGTATTCGAACAGCGTCACGACCTTGGTCACACCCGCAGTGGTGCTCGCGACTTCCGCCGCGGCCGTGCCTTCAGCCTTCGTCACCAGGCCCATCAGATAGACGATGCCGCCTTCGGTCTTGACCTTGATCTTGGTACCCGGCGTGCGATCGTCGCCCCACAGGCGGCTCTTGACCTTGCTGGAGACCGTCCCGTCATTGGTGATCGAGGTCAACGACGGCAGGCCGGAAACCGTCAGTTCGTTGAACACGGTACGCACCTCGGCGACCGCCTTGACGATCTCGGTCGCCCGCGCACGGCTGGCTTCATCCGGCACCTGGCCGAGGATCAGCACCTGGCGGTTGAAGCTGGTGACATCGGTGCGCACCGTCTTGCCCTTGAAGGCATCGCTCAGGCCGCTGGCGGCGCGCATCTCGATCTCCTGGTCACCGACATAGACGCCGGCCCCGCGGCGGTCAGTCGCCATCGAGGCGCCCACGGCCGCCCCGCCCACGAGGACTGCTGCACAGCCGTGCAACTGCGACAACGCCAGGCCGAGCAACGTCATATAAATCACTTTTTTCATTTACTCCACTCCTAATAAAACGCTGTCCACTGCATCACACAGGCAATGGAGGGTCAGCAGGTGCACTTCATGAATACGCGCCGCGGATTCTGCGGGCACGACTATGCAGACGTCTTCTGTCTGCATTTGTTCCACCAGGGCGCCACCACCGCGGCCGGTCAGCGCGATCACGCCCATGCCGCGCCCATGTGCGGCATCCACCGCCGCCAGCACGCTGTGCGCGTTGCCATCGGCGCTGATTGCCAGCAGCACATCCCCCGGCAAGCCGAGTGCCTTGACCTGACGCGCAAACACCTGGTCATAGGCATGGTCGCTGGCAATCGAAGTCAGGACCGACGTATCGGTGGTCAGGGCGACCGCCGCCAAGCCGGGGCGCTCCTGCTCGAAGCGGTTCACCATCTGCGATGCGAAATGTTGCGATTCGGCCGCCGATCCCCCGTTGCCGCAGGCGAGAATCTTGCCGCCCTGGGTCAGGCAATGCAGGATCAGCTGGGCCGCTTGCTCGATTGCAGGCGCAAGTCGCTGCGCCGCATCCAGCTTGGCCTGCGCCGAGGCCTGAAAATGGCCGAGTATTCTGTCTTGCAAGGGCATAGGGCAAAGGAGGCACGTCAATTGACGAAACGTTCGAGCCCTGATTATCCCACATCGTCAAAGGCGTTTTTTATCCACTCGGGCTCGGCGGCCGTGCCCGACAGGGCGACCACATCGAATCGGCAGGGCGGCATGTCGGGCAGGGTGGCCAGATACTGGTGCGCCGCCGCCAGCAGCTTCTTCTGCTTGGACGGGGTCACGCTGGCGGCGGCGCCGCCGAAATCGCTGCGGCTGCGCAGCCGCACCTCGACGAAAACCAGCGTGGCGCCGTCGCGCATGACGAGGTCGATTTCACCGAAGCGGCAACGCCAATTGCGCACCAGCAGCTTCAGGCCGCGCGACGCGAGGAAGGCCTCGGCGCGCGACTCGGCGGACTGTCCTAGCAGGGATTTCAACATCTGCGACAATGGCGGCACATGAACGAGTCGGCCCATCATACCCGCCTGCCGCCGGCGCTCTATGTCGTCGCCACGCCGATCGGCAACCTCGGCGACATCACCCTGCGCGCACTCGATGTGCTGAAAAGTGTCGATCGCGTGGCAGCAGAAGACACCCGCGTAAGCGGACAACTGCTGGCGCATTTCAATATCCGGCAGCCGCTGGTGTCGATCCGTGAACACAACGAACGCGAAGCCGCCGAGAAGGTCATCGCCTGGATCGCCGCCGGCGAGGCGGTGGCCTACGTTTCGGATGCCGGCACCCCGGCCGTGTCCGACCCCGGCG
>JBGSTQ010000184.1:0-7086 GCA_041736375.1 Thiobacillaceae bacterium | reverse complement strand
TTCCACGCTGGCGGCCGCCAGCCCGATTCCGGTTTACGGCCTGGGAGGACTGGCCCGCGAGGACGTCGACCTGGCAATCAGCCACGGCGCGCATGGCGTGGCGCTGCTGCGCGGAGCCTGGACATGAAGCGGCTGTGGTTGCCGCTGGCGATGATCATCGTGCTCGTGGCCATCGCCGTGGCCGGCTACTGGGCGAAGCGCCCCGCCAAGGCCGAGGCGATCGCCTGCGTCGACCCCGTCGCTGGCTGCGACTTCCGCCATCGCGGGGGGTCCGCCAGAATACGGTTCTCGCAGTTGCCGGTGCCGCTGGAGGCTTTCATCCTCAGCGTGAAGGCGCCGGACAGCGCACGGGTCAGCGCCGAATTTCACATGGTGGGAATGGACATGGGGTTCAACCGCTACGATCTGCGGCCGCAGGCGACGGGGGAGTTTTCGTCGCGCATCACCCTGCCGGTGTGCGTCAGCGGTCGCCGCGACTGGCTACTCTATATCGATCTGGATGGCTCACGTTATGTGCTGCCCTTCAGCAGTCGCTGAGCCGATCAGGCCGCGCAGCTTCAGGGTTCACGCAACCGTCATATTCCAGCGCTTATAATCGAGAATATTTCCGGAGATCCCCGCTCATGGCGACAGAACACACCTACAAGCAATTTGATGCCGAACTCGAAGCGGTGCGTGCCAGCGTGCTGAAAATGGGTGGCCTGGTCGAGGAGCAGATCATCGACGCCGTCGACGCCCTGATCTCCGGCAACATCGAACTGGCAGACGAAGTGGACGCCAATGACCACAACGTCAACGCGCTGGAAGTCGCGATCGACGAGGACTGCACCCAGATCATCGCGCGACGCCAGCCGACCGCATCCGACCTGCGCATGGTGATGATGGTAGTGAAGACCATCACCGATCTCGAACGTATCGGCGACGAGGCGGCCAAGATCGCGCGCATGGCCAAAGCCATTCATCAGACCGGACGCATCAGCCTGCCCCGGTTCAACGAAGTCAAGTACATGGCCGACCAGGTCCTTGACATGCTGAGGAAGGCGCTCGACGGCTTCGCCCGTCTGGACGCCACCAAGGCGGTGGAAATCGCGCGCCAGGACCAGTCGGTGGATGAGGAGTTCCGCCTCAACCTGCGCCATCTCATCACTTTCATGATGGAAGACCCGCGCACCATTTCGGTCTTCATCGACATCCTGTTCGTCACCAAGGCGATCGAGCGCATGGGCGACCACGCCAAGAACATGTCGGAATACGTGGTCTACATGGTCAAGGGCAAGGACGTGCGCCACATCTCGCTGGAAGAGATCGAAAAGGAAGTGCTATAGGCATCACGGCCTGTTCCGCCAATGCAAACGGGACGCCGTGGCGTCCCGTTTTGTTTGTGCCGGCGCGCCCCTATTTCGAAGGGGGAACGTAGCCTGAAGCCGCATCGACATTGCCGCCACCAAAGAAGTAGCGGTTCATCTGCTCCAGCAGGTAACTGCGCGCCTGCGGATCGGCCAGGTTGAGGCGGTTTTCGTTGATCAGCATGGTCTGGTGGCGCTGCCAGCCGCTCCAGGCTTCTTTCGATACGCTCTCGAAAATCTTCTTGCCAAGTTCGCCCGGCACCGGCGGGAAGGCCAGGCCTTCGGCTTCACGGCCGAGCTTTACGCATTGCACCATTCGGGTCATTTCATGCTCCTGATAGGGGGATGGATTTCAATCCCGCGATTTTAACCCAAGCTTATCCTTGGTTAGCGTGGCCTCGATTCGCCGGGCAAACACCGCCATTTCCTTGGCTGCCTGCTTGTCGCCGCGGGCCTCAGCCACGGCGATGCCCTGGCGGTAGGCCGCCAGCGCCTCGTTCCAGGCTTCGCGCTCGGACAGCGCCTTGCCCAAAAGCTTCCAGGCGGCCGAATAGTTCGGGTCGTGCCCGACCGCACGGCGCAAATGTTCAGCCGCTTTGGCCGCATCGCCCTGCTTGAGGTATTCATTGCCTAGCGAATAGCGCAGCAGCGCATTGTCGCGGCCGGCCGCCAGCATGGCTTCGAAATTCGCAATCGCGGACATGAATCCCCCTACTTTCTCCAGAACACCGGGGTCAGCACCACCAGCAGGGTGAAGAACTCCAGCCGCCCGAGCAGCATGGCAAAGCTGCACACCCAGGTCTGAAAATCATTCAGCACGGCATAGGTGCTGGCCGGTCCGACCTGCCCGAGCCCGGGGCCGGTGTTGTTGACCATGGCGACCACTGCGGTAAACGAGGTGAAGACATCCAGCCCCGAGGCGGAGAGGATGAACGACATGATGATGATCGACGCGACGTAGATGAACAGGAACGCCAGCACCGCGTAGGTGATCTTGGGAGGCACCGGCTGGGCACCGATCTTGGTGTGGACCGCGGCATTTGGATGCACCAGCTTGATGAGCTCGCGGTACACCTGCTTGTACAGCAGCATCGCACGCAGCATCTTGATGCCGCCGCCGGTGGAGCCGGAACTGGCGATGAAGCTCGACAGGAACAGCATCCACAGCGGAGCGAAATAGGGCCAGACATTGTAGTCGGTGGTGGAGAACCCGAGCGTGGTGGCCACCGAGATGGTGTGGAACGAGGCGACGCGCAGCGCTTCGGGAAAATCCAGGTAGTAGCCCTTGTACAGCAGATAAACGGTCAGGCCGAGGATGCTGGCGCCGAGCACGCCGAAGAACCAGCGTATTTCCGTGTCGAAGCGGTACGCCAGCAGACTGCGCATGCGGAACGCCATGAAATGCGTGGAAAAGCTGATCCCGGCGATCAGCGCAAACAGCATGACGATGATTTCGAGGGTGAGGGAATCGAAATAGCCCATGCTGGCGTCATGCGATGACATGCCGCCGAGGCTCATGACACTGAAGGCGTGGACGATGGCGTCCAGCCAGCCCATGCCGCCGACCCACAGCGCCAGGATGCAGATCACGGTGATGAGGGCATAGACCAGCCACAGCCCCTTGGCCGTTTCCGCCATGCGCGGGGTGAGCTTGCTGTCCTTCATCGGTGTCGGGGTTTCGGCCTTGAACAGCTGGCGTCCGCCGACCCCCAGCATCGGCAGCACCGCGACCACCAGCACGATCACCCCCATGCCGCCGATCCAGTGCATCTGGGTGCGCCAGACATTGATCGAAGGCGGCAGACTGTCCAGCCCCGACAACACCGTCGCCCCGGTGGCCGTCAATCCCGACACTGCCTCGAAATAGGCATCGGTGAAACTGAGATCCGGCATGTGCAACAGCAAGGGAATGGTTGAATAGACCGGCAGGATGGTCCAGATCATCACCACCAGCAGGAAGCCATCGCGGGTGTGCAGTTCGCGCTTGCCCCTGCGGGAGAGCAGCCACAGCACCACCCCGGACAGGAACGTGGTGGCAATCGCCTCATCGTAGGCCAGGTGCGCACCGTCTCCCAGCCCCAGCGAGATGGCCAGCGGCAGCAGAAAAGCCGCCGAAAACAGCATCAGCACTTTCGACAGGATATGGACAACAGGCAGTATTGGCGACATCAGACCTTGAGTCGTATCGGCATCGACATGTGCGCGATGTTACCAGCGCCCGCCCTCAGCCACGCCAGAAGGCACGGGTAAACAGCACGAACACGGTGAACAGTTCAAGGCGCCCGAGCAGCATGGTGAACGCCAGTACCCAGGTCTGGAAATCGTTGAGCCCGGCATAGTTTCCTGCCGGACCCACTTCATTGAGGCCTGGTCCCGCGTTGTTGATGCAGGCGATGACCGCCGAAAAGGCGCTGACGAAATCGAGTCCGCTGGCCAGCAGCACCAGGGTCATCGCCACGATGGTGGCGATATACATCATGACGAAAGCCTGCACCGCGAACACGATCTGGTTGGGCACGGCGTGGCCGCCGATCTTGACCGGCAGGCGCGCGGCAGGATGCAGCTGGCGCTCGAGTTCGCGCACCCCTTGGCGGAACATCAGCACCGTACGGATCATTTTCAATCCGCCGCCGGTGGAACCAGAACTCGCAGTGACGCAGCTGAGAAACAGCATCCACATCGGAGCAAAGATCGGCCAGGTATTGAAGTCGGTGCTGGCAAAGCCGCAATCGGTGGCGATCGACACCAGGTTGAAGCTGACGTGGCGCAGGGCGGTGAGAAACTCCGGATATACACCGGCCTGCCAGACGTACAGGCTGATGCCGAGACAGCTCGCGATCACCAGCCCGAGGACGCCCCTGACTTCGGGGTCGTACCGGTAGGCCGCCAGGCTGCGCTGGCGGAAGGCCAGAAAATGGGTGACGAAATTGAGCGCCGCCAGCAGCATGAAAACAATCAGCACCGCCTCGATCAGCGGCGAATCGAAATAACCGACACTGGCGTCATGGGTGGAAAATCCGCCCAGGCTCAGCGCGGCGAAGGCGTGGCAAACGGCGTCGAACCAGCTCATGCCGGCAAGCTTCAGTGCCAGCGTGCAGAGCACGGTTAGCGCGGCGTACATCGCCCACAACAGCTTGGCAGTGTCGGCGATGCGCGGGGTGAGTTTGCTGTCCTTGATCGGCCCCGGCAACTCGGCTTTCAGCAGCTGCCGGCCACCGATCCCCAGCAGCGGCAGGATCGCCACCGCCAGCACGATGATGCCCATGCCGCCAAGCCAGTTGAGCAGATGCCGCCACAGGTTGAGCGAGGGTGGCAAGGTGTCGAGCCCGCTCATAACCGTCGCGCCGGTAGTGGTCATCGCGGAGAGGGTCTCGAAGTAGGCGTCGGTGAAGCTCATCTCCGGCGCGTAGATCAGGAAGGGCAGGGTGGCGAAGGCCGGCAGACCGGTCCACACCAGCAGCACCAGCAGAAAGCCGTCGCGCACCTTGAGTTCGCGCCGCCAGCGCCGCCCGACCAGCCAGAGCGCGAAGCCTGCCACCAACGTGACGGCAAAGGATTCGTCGAAGGCATACTGCGCCGCGTCGTGGACAAATAATGCCGTCAGCAGCGGCGCCAGCATGGTGAATGAAAAAATCAGGATCACCAAGCCGAGTACGTGCAGGACAGGTGCCAGGCGGCGCATATCAGGAAATCAGAAAAAGCCGAAACCGACCTGGAACAGTTTTTCGACCTTGGGAATGATGCGCTTGTTGAGCGCGAACAGTATCAGGTGGTCCTCGGCTTCGATTAGGGTGTCGTGGTGGGCGATCAGCACCTGCTCGCCACGAATGATGGCGGCAATCGAGGCGCCCTCAGGCAGGGCCACATCGCCGATGCGCCGTCCCACCACCTTGGAAGTCTTGATGTCGCCGTGAACGACGATTTCGAGGACCTCGGCGGCGCCGCGGCGCAGGCTGTGCACCGCCGCCATGTCGCCGCGGCGGATCTTCGACAGCAAGGGGCCGACCGTCGCCTGCGCCGGTGAAATGGCAATGTCGATTTCGCCGCCCTGCACCAGGTTGACGTAGGCCGAGCGGTTGATCAGGGCGATCACCCGCTGCGCGCCCATGCGCTTGGCCAGGAGCGCCGACATGATGTTGTCCTCGTCGTCGTTGGTGAGCGCGCAGAACACGTCGATCGACTCGACATTTTCCTGCTCCAGCAGCTCCTCGTCGGTGGCATCGCCCTGCAACACCAGGGTGCGATGCAGCTGCTCGGCCAGCAGCGCGCAGGTGGCCTTGTTGTGGTCGATCAGCTTGACCTCGTAGTGGCGCTCCAGGCTCACCGCCAGCCGCCTGCCGATGTTGCCGCCGCCGGCGATCATGACCCGCTTGACCGGCCGCTCCATGCGGCGCAGCTCGCGCATGACGACGGTAATGTCCTGCTTGCGGGCAAGAAAGAACACTTCGTCGCCCGGCTCGATCACCGTGATTCCCTTCGGCACGATGCCGCGGTCGCGCCGGTAGATCGCCGCTACCCGGGCGTCGATGTCCGGCATGTGGCGCTTGATATCCTGCAGTTCGTGGCCCACCAACGGGCCGCCGTGGTAGGCCCGCACCGCCACCAGCCGCAACTTCCCGTTGGCGAAATCCAGCACCTGCAGGGCTTCGGGATGCTCGATCAGGCGGCGCAGGGTGTCGGTGACTTCCTGCTCGGGGCTGATGATGTGATCGACGCCGAAATGCTCGGCCAGAAAGCCGGCTTCGGTTTCCAGGAAATCGTTCGAGCGGATCCGCGCGATGCGGGTGGGAATGTTGAACAGGGTGGCCGCAAGCCGGCAGGCCACCAGATTGGTCTCATCGCTCTGGGTGACCGCCACCAGCATGTCGGCGTCGTCCGCCCCGGCCATTTTCAGGATCGAGGGATGGGCGGCGTGGCCGCGTACGGTGCGCAGGTCGAAACGGTCCTGCAGCAGCGACAACCGCTCGATATCCAGATCGATCACCGTGATGTCGTTGTTTTCCGCCACCAGGCTTGCGGCGAGATTGGAGCCGACCTGGCCGGCACCGAGAATGATGATTTTCACGTGAGGGGTTTGCGCTTAGAGATCTTCGTCGAGACGTCGGCCATGCCGGATATTCAGTTGCTTGAGCTTGCGGTAGAGATGGGTGCGCTCCAGCCCCGACTTGTCGGCGACCCGCGTCATGCTACCGCCTTCCTTCTGGATCAGATGTTCGAAATACATGCGCTCGAAGGCGTCGCGCGCCTCGCGCAGCGGGATGTCGAGCGGGATGCCGTGGGCGACGGCAGGCGCCGCCTGCTTCATCGGGGCGAGCACCCGGTTGACGTCGACGGCGTCGATTTCGCTCGCCAGCGCAGTGACGGCCAGCGTACGCACCACGTTGTTGAGTTGCGGCAGGTTGCCCGGCCAGTCGAAGTTGCGCAGCTGGTTCAAGGCGGGTGTCGTGAGTCGCCGCACCGGACAGACGCCCGCCTCGATCAGCTGCGCCAGCATGAAGTTGGCGATCTCGGGCACGTCTTCGCGATGTTCGCGCAAGGGCGGCACCTGGATGGCGAGGCTGGACAGACGGTAATACAGCCGGCTGTCGAATTCGCCCGCCGCCACCATGGCATCGAGGCTGCGGCTGGCGGCGCACACCAGACGCGCGCCGCTGCCTTCGATTCGATCGAGCAGCAGTCCCAGACCCTTTTGCTCCAGACGCGCCAGTTCGCAAGCATCGGGCAGATAGAGGGTGCCGTT
>JBGSTQ010000088.1:0-6801 GCA_041736375.1 Thiobacillaceae bacterium | reverse complement strand
GCGATCTCGCGACCGCCGCGGAACAGCGCCAGGGTGGGGATGCTGCGGATGCCGTACTGCGCCCCCAGCCGCTGCTCCGCCTCGGTATTCACCTTGGCCAGGCGGACCTGCGGCTCCAGCCGTTGCGCGGCCTGGGCGAACTGCGGCGCCATCATCTTGCAGGGGCCGCACCAGGGCGCCCAGAAATCCACCAGAAGCGGGATGTCGTTGCGGCTCAGGTATTTTCCAAAGGTGGCCTCGGTCAGCTCGACCGGGTGGGCGTCGAACAGGGGTTGGCGGCACTGGCCGCAATTGGGCTTCTGCCCCAGGCGGGCTGCCGGAACGCGGTTGATGGCGTGGCAGTGGGGGCAGACGAGGTGAAGGGGATCGCTCATGTCGGGTGCCTTATGCAGATCAGAACAATGAATACCTAATCTGGGGGCGGTTTTTTCTCATCCAAGAGGGCAGGGGCGAGGCCGCGGGTAAGTTGCCGTATCGCCGCCTCGTCGAGGGTTTCCTGCTTCAGCAGTTCGCGGGCGCAGCGCTCCAGCACCGGGCGGTTCGCGTCGAGGATGGCGTAGGCGCGGTCGAAGACGGCCATGATCAGGACGCGGATCGCCTCGTCGATGCGGGACTGGGTCGATTCGGCCACGTGGCCGCCGCCGCTGGCCAGCATGTCGGGGACGTCGAGGAAGCGGGGATGCTGGGCTTCGTAGGCGACGTAGCCGAGGTCCTCGTCCATGCCGTAGCGGGTGACCATGTCGCGGGCGATGTCGGTGGCCTTGGCGAGATCGTCGGCGGCGCCGGTGGAGAGCTTGCCGAACACCAGCTTCTCCGCCGCGCGGCCGCCGAGCAGCACGGCGATCTTGTTTTCCAGCTCGTCGCGGGTCATCAGGTAGCGGTCCTCGGTGGGGCGCTGGATGGTGTAGCCCAGCGCGCCGATGCCGCGCGGGATGATCGAGACCTTGTGCACCGGGTCGGTTCCGGGCAGCGCCAGCGCCACCAGGGCGTGGCCCATTTCGTGGTAGGCGACGGTCTCGCGCTCGCGCTCGTTGAGCACGCGGTTTTTCTTCTCCAGTCCGGCGACGATGCGTTCCACCGCGCGGGTGAAGTCCTCCAGGGTGACGGCGTCGCCGCGGCGCCGCGTCGCCATCAACGCCGCTTCGTTGACCAGGTTGGCGATCTCGGCGCCGGAGAAGCCGGTGGTGAGCGCGGCCACCTGTTCCAGGTCGACCTCGGGGGCGAGGCTGATCTTCTTCACGTGCACCTTGAGGATGTCGACGCGGCCCTTCTTGTCCGGCCGGTCCACCAGCACCTGGCGGTCGAAGCGGCCGGCGCGCAGGAGCGCCGGGTCGAGAATCTCCGGGCGGTTGGTGGCGGCGAGGATGATCAGGCCGGCGGAGGTGTCGAAGCCGTCCATCTCGGCCAGCAGCTGGTTGAGGGTCTGTTCGCGCTCGTCATGGCCGCCGATCGGACCGAAGGCACCGCGGGCGCGCCCCAGCGCGTCGAGTTCGTCGATGAAGATGATGGCCGGCGCCTTTTCCCGTGCCTGGTCGAAGAGGTCGCGTACCCGTGCCGCGCCGACGCCGACGAACATCTCGACGAACTCGGAGCCGGAAATGGAAAAGAACGGTACCGCGGCCTCGCCGGCTACCGCCTTGGCGAGCAGGGTTTTGCCGGTGCCGGGGGGGCCCACCAGCAGCACCCCCTTGGGGATGTGCGCGCCGAGACGGCCGTAATCCTTCGGGTTTTTCAGGAAATCGACGACTTCCCGCAGTTCCTCCTTGGATTCGTCCACTCCGGCGACGTCGTCGAAGCTGACCCCGGTGTCGGTCTGCACATAGACCTTGGCGCGGCTCTTGCCGATGGTCATGAAACCGCCCATGCCCTGCCGTTCGGCCAGGCGGCGAAAGAGGAACAGCCACACCGCGAAGAACAGCACGGCTGGCAGCAGCCACGACAGTAGGTCGCGCAGGAAGGTGCTCTCGATCACCCGGCTGTAGGGCACCTGAAACTGGGACAGCCGCGCGGCCAGGTCGGGCTCGACCCGGGTGGCGACGATCAGGGTCTTGCCCCTGGCGTCGGGACTCTTCAGCTTGCCGGTGATCTTGTGCTCGGACACCTGCACCTCGGACACGCGGCCATCGGCCAGGGCCTGCTCGAACTCGCTGTAGGGCACCTGTTCCACCGTCTGGGTGGTCTGCCACCAGTTCTGCAGCATCAGCAGGGCGAGGACGGCGAGGATCCAGTAGGCGAGATTCCAGCGGGCTTGGGGGTCCATGGGGTGGGCTCGGGTTCGGCTAACTGACACACGATAGAGCAGGCAACAGGCTCTAACAAGACGGAGTTGCCCGCAAGGCCCGATATCAATTCGAAATGCTTCGCTGGCAAACTGGCTGGTCTGATAGCCGGTCCAGCCACTGCGGCTTCTCTGACCGCTGCCGGGCCTCGTCAGATGCCGGGCAGGAAGAGTACGCGGAAGCTCTTCGTTGCGCGCGTCGAGCCTGCCCTGATCCTTGCCGCGCCTGGGTTCGGTCAGCGCAGGGCGCCGGATGTCAGCGGCGCCGGTTCCACCACCAGTAGCCGCCGATAACGAGCACGACGAAGAGAATCACGCCGAGGGTGATGTGATGCTGGTACTGCTGGATCAAGGCTTCGTTGCCGCCAAGAAAATAGCCGAACAGGGTGAGGACCAGCGACCACAGGCCCGCGCCCAGCGTGGTATAGAACGCGAAGGCGCCGAGGTTCATGCGGGTGAGCCCGGCGGGGATGGAAATCAGGTGGCGGATTCCCGGAATCAGGCGGCCGGTGAAGGTGGAGACCGCGCCGTGCCTGAAGAAGAACGCATCGGTCTTGTGCAGCAGCTGGGGGCGGACGAAGAAATAGCGCCCCCAGCGTTCGAGGAAGGGCCGTCCCACCCACATCGCCACGGCGTAATTGAACGAGGCCCCGAACAGGCTGCCGACCGTCGAAGTGAAAACGATCAGCCAGAAATTCATCTGCCCCTGGTGCGCCAGATAGCCCGCCGGGATCAGCACCAGTTCGCTCGGCACCGGCAGGACCGTGGATTCCAGCGCCATCAGGATGAAAATCCCGGTGTAGCCCCAGTCCTGTACCGTGGCGAGAATCCAGGCGATGAAGTCGTGCAGCATAAGCTAGGGGCTAGGGGCTAGGGGCTAGGGGTCAGGGGTCAGGGGTCAGGGGTCAGGGAATGAGCGGCTCTGCCACGCTGTGGCTGATCAGGAATGCGCGAAGCGCGGCCATTCCTGACACCTGAGGCCTGTCCCCTGATCCCTCAGACAACCGCCTCTTCCTTCTTCTCGACCGGCTTGATGAAGTGCTCGCGCTTGACGCCGAACATCAGCAGCAGCGGCGAGGCCACCAGCACCGACGAGTAGATGCCGAACATGATGCCGATGGTGAGCGCGAGCGCGAAGTTGTGCAGCGCCTCGCCGCCGAACCACAGCATCGCCAGAACCATGATCTGGGTCGAGCCGTGGGTGATGATGGTGCGGCTCATGGTGCGGGTGATGGCGTCGTCGATGATGTGCGGGATGGTGGCGCCGCGCATCTTGCGAATGTTTTCGCGGATCCGGTCGAACACCACCACCGACTCGTTGACCGAGTAGCCGAGGACCGCCAGCACGCCGGCGAGAACCGTCAACGTGAATTCCCACTGGAAGAAGGCGAACACGCCGAGGATGATGACGATGTCGTGCATGTTGGCAAGCATCCCCGCCACCGCGAAGCGCCACTCGAAGCGGATCGCCAGGTAGGCCATGATGCCGAAGGCGACCACCAGCAGCGCCAGGGCGCCGTTGTCGTAGAGTTCCTTGCCGACCTGCGGGCCGACGAAGTCGATCTGCTTGAGTTCGACCGTGGGATCGGCGGCTTTGAGCGCAGTCATCACAATATTGCTGGTTTCCGCGGTGTTGACTTCACTTTTCGCCGGCAGGCGGATCAGCACGTCGCGGCTGGTGCCGAAGCTTTGCACCGACACCTCGGGCAGGCCGGTCTTTTCCAGCGCCGTACGGATCGAGTTGAGATCGGCTGGCTGGCTGGTGCGCACCTCGATCAGGGTGCCGCCGGTGAAGTCGACGCCCAGATTGAGGCCCTTGTCCCACAGCGCCCAGATGGAAAACAGGAAGGTCAGCAGCGAAATCGCCGTCGTCGCCTTCCCCCAGCTCATGAAGGGGATGGTTTTCTTGAAGGGGAAAAATTCCAGCATGACGTGCCCTTAGATCGAGACTTTGGCCAGACGCGCCTGGCGGCCGTAGGTGAGGTTGACCATGGCGCGCGATACTGTGACCGCGCTGAACATGGAGGTGAGAATGCCCAGGCACAGCACCACCGCGAAGCCGCGCACCGGGCCGGAGCCGAGCCAGAACAGCGCGATGCCGGCGATCAGGGTGGTGAGGTTGGAGTCGAGAATGGTGCCCCAGGCACGGTCGTAGCCGGCGTGGATGGCGGCCTGCGGGGTAGAGCCGGAACGGATTTCCTCGCGGATGCGCTCGTTGATCAGCACGTTGGCGTCGATCGCCATGCCCAGGGTCAGCGCGATCGCCGCCATGCCGGGCAGGGTGAGCGTGGCCTGCAGCATCGACAGCAAGGCGATGAGGAAGAAGCCGTTGATCCCCAGCGCGATCGATGAGAACAGCCCGAAGATGCGGTAGTAGATGGTCATGAAAGCGACCACCGCGAAGAAGCCCCAGATGTTCGAGTGGAAGCCTTTTTCGATGTTCTCCGCCCCCATGCTCGGGCCGACGGTGCGCTCCTCGATGATCTGCATCGGAGCGGCCAGCGCGCCGGCGCGCAGCAGCAGGGCGACGTCGGAGGCTTCCTGCGCGGTTTCCATGCCGGTGATCTGGACCCGGCCGCCGCCGATTTCCTCGCGGATGACCGGTGCGGTGATGGCCTCGGCCTTGCCCTTTTCGATCAGCAGGATGGCCATGCGCTTGCCGACGTTCTCGCGCGTGATATCGCGGAATATCCGCGCGCCCTTGCCGTCGAGGTTGACGTGCACCGCGGCCTGGCCGCTGCTGTTGTCGAAGCCGGGCGACGCGTCGGTGATCGATTCGCCGGTCAGTATCACGTCCTTCTTGACCGCGATCGGGGTGCCCTCGCGGCTCGGCACCATCTCGGAACCGAACGGCACCTGACCCTGGGCCAGCGCCAGCGGGTCGGCCAGTTCGTCGACCATGCGGATTTCCAGCGTGGCGGTGCGGCCGAGAATGTCCTTGGCCTTGGCTGTGTCCTGCACCCCGGGCAGCTGCACCACGACCCGGCTGCCGCCCTGCTGCTGGATCACCGGTTCGGCCACGCCGAGCTCGTTGACGCGATTTCGGAGCGTGGTGATGTTCTGCTGCAGGGCGAATTCCTGCACCTGCTTTTCGGCTGTCGGCTTCAGGCGCGCGGTCAGGGTGAAGCCTTCCGCCTGATCTTCCGGCGTCAGCGCCAGGTCGGGAAAGACTTGCGCAAGCTTGTCGAGACCGGCGTCACGCTGGTCGCGGGTGGCGAAATGCACGGTGACGGCATTGCCTTCACGGCTGATGCGGCCGTAACGGATCTTGGCGCTGCGCAGTTCGGTGCGGAATTCGTTCTGGTAGCGGATGGCGGCCTTTTCCAGCGCGGCGGCCATGTCGACTTCCAGCAGGAAATGCACCCCGCCGCGCAGGTCCAGGCCGAGATACATCGGCAGGGCGTTGATGGCGGTGAGCCAGGCTGGCGAGGCCGACACCAGATTGAGCGCCACGGTGTAGCCGTCGCCGAGCCCGGACTGCAATGCGTCCTTGGCCTTGATCTGCAGGTCGGTGCTGTCGAACCGGGCCTTGATGCTGTTGCCTGCGAGCTCGATGCCGCGTGCGGGGATTTTCGCCGCCTTGAGGTTCGATTCCACCCGTTCCAGCAGCCGGGTATCGACCTTCTCGGCGGTGCGCACTGGCGAAATCTGCACCGCGGGCACCTCGCCGAAAAAATTGGGCAGGGTGTAAAGGAAGGCGACCACCATGGTGATGCCGATGAGAATGTATTTCCAGAGCGGGAAGCGGTTCATTAGTCAGAGGTCAGGATTCAGGATTCAGGGAAGGGGTGCAGGCGTGAGAACCAGTTCCTGGGAAACGCAGCAAGGCAGCACTTCCCCTGAATCCTGGTCCCTGAATCCTGACCCCTCGTCTTCACAGGGCTTTGATCGTGCCCTTGGGCAGCAGGGTCTGGATCGATTGCTTCTGCACGTGGGTCACCACGCCGTCGGCGATTTCCAGCGAGACATACTGCTCGCCGATCTTCGAAATCTTGCCGACCTGGCCGCTGCTGGTGACGACTTCGTCGCCCTTCTGCAGCTCAGACAGCATTTTTTTCTGTTCCTTGGCGCGCTTCATCTGCGGACGGATGAGCATGAACCAGAACAGGATGAAAATGATGATGAGGGGAAGAAAGTCCACCAGGCTGGGGGAGGCGGCGCCGGCCGATTGGGCGTGGGCAAGAGAAATCATGGCTTACTCCGTGTCAAAAACCCGGCGATTCTACCATCCGAGTGACTGTTCCTCATGAAACCGGGCAGTGAAGTCGGCAAAACGCCCGTCTTCGATCGCGCGGCGCATGTCGGCCATCAGGCGCTGGTAGTAGTGCAGGTTGTGGATCGTCGCCAGGCGTGCGCCGAGGATTTCACCGGCGCGGATCAGGTGGTGCACGTAGGCGCGGCTGAAGCGGGTGCAGGTGTGGCAGGTGCATTCATCGTCGACCGGCGCGGTGTCGGCTTTCCAGCGCGCGTTGCGGATGCGCATGTCGCCGCGCCGGGTGAAGAGGATGCCATGGCGCGCGTTG
>JBGSTQ010000072.1:0-4192 GCA_041736375.1 Thiobacillaceae bacterium | reverse complement strand
GGCGGGCTTGCTGGCGGCGACGGCGGCTGGTTTGGTGGCTGCCATGGCGGCTGGCTTGCGCGGTTCGCCACCGATCATGTCCTTGATCAGCGCCAGCTTGGTTTGGGCCGTGGCATTGCTGTTGTCGAGTTGCAGGGCCTTGTCGTAGGCAATGGACGCCATCTTGGCGTAGATGTCGCCAAGATTTTCGTGCGCGGTGGCGTAGCTCGGGTGGGTCCTTATGGCCATCTCGAGGGCGTTTTTCGCGGCTTCATATTTGCTTTGCGAAGCGTAGAGCACCGCCAGATTGTTGTAGGGCTCGGGCAATTCCGGGTAATCCTCGGTCAGGCCGGTAAAAATCTGGATGGCGTCGCTGGTCTTGCCCTGGTCGGCGAGAATCAGGCCTTTGAGAAAACGAGCCTGGGCATCCTTGGGGTTCTTGGCGAGGTAGCTATCGGCACGTTGCAGCGCGCCTGTCAGGTCGCCCTTGCGGAACTGCTGGTTGATTTCCTGGATTTCATTCGCCGACACGGGCGAGCCCGCGAGAATGGCGCAGGCAGCTAAGACGACAAAAAAGCGTGGCAGGGCCATGTGATATGCTCGGTTCAACAGTATAGAAGCTAGAATTCTAACAATTTCGGACCCGCTGAGACAGCGCGCGTTCCGTTTGACCCCGCTTGCAGACTTCATTCCCGCCATGTTGCACATCCATAATTCCCTGACGCGAACCAAGGAAGAATTCGTTCCGCTGCAGCCGGGGCGAATCCGCATGTATGTCTGCGGCATGACGGTCTATGACCTTTGCCACCTCGGGCACGCGCGGGTGTTCGTGGTATTCGACATGGTGACACGCTGGATGCGTGCCAGCGGCTATGAGGTCGAGTTCGTCAGGAATATTACGGACATTGACGACAAAATCATTAAGCGCGCCCAGGAAAACGGCGAAACGCCGGCCCAACTGACCGAGCGCTACATCGCCGCGATGCACGAGGACGAGCGCGCACTCGGGGTGCTGCCGCCCGATCACGAGCCGCGCGCCACCGAATATGTGGCCCAGATGCTGGCCATGATCGCGCAACTGGAAGAAAACGGGCTGGCCTACTCCGCGCCCAACGGCGACGTTTATTACAGCGTGCGGGGCTTTGCCGACTACGGCCGCCTTTCCGGCAAGAGTCTCGACGAACTGCGCGCCGGCGAGCGGGTGGATGTCGACCCCAACAAGCGCGACCCGATGGACTTTGTGCTATGGAAGGCCGCCAAACCAGGCGAACCGGCCTGGGACTCGCCGTGGGGGTCGGGGCGACCGGGGTGGCACATCGAGTGCTCGGCGATGAGCGCGGTGCTGCTCGGCCGGCATTTCGACATTCATGGCGGCGGCCAGGACCTGCAGTTTCCCCACCATGAAAACGAAATTGCCCAGTCGGAAGGGGCTCATAGCTGCAAATTCGTCAATTACTGGATGCACAACGGCTTTGTGCGGGTGGACAACGAAAAAATGTCCAAGAGCCTGGGCAATTTTTTCACCATCCGCGAAGTGCTGCAAAAGTATGACCCGGAAGTGGTGCGCTTCTTCATTCTTCGGGCTCATTACCGCAGCCCGCTGAATTATTCCGACGCCCACCTGGACGATGCCAGGGGCGCACTGACGCGTCTGTATACGGCACTCAAGAACGTCCCGGAGCAGGTCGAGCCGATTGACTGGAGCCACCCGGATGCGACGCGTTTCCGGGCGGCGATGGATGACGACTTCAATACGCCGGAGGCGATGGCGGTTCTGTTCGACCTGGCCGGCGCGGCCAATCGTGGCGACAGCGAGGCGGCTCGCAGATTGCGCGCGCTGGCCGGCACGCTGGGGCTGCTGCAGCGTGACGCCATGGAGTTTCTGAAAGCGGGAACCTCGTCGGCAGGGATGCCCGAAAACGAGATCGAAGCCCTGATCGCGGCGCGGCAGGCGGCTCGCCAGTCGAAAAACTTCGCCGAGTCCGACCGGATACGCGATCAGCTGATGGCAGCGGATATTGTTCTTGAGGACGGTCCGGGCGGCACGACCTGGCGCCGGGCCTGAGCCGGGCTGGGGTAATCAGCAGGAAAGAGGGAAACAAAAAAAGGGACGGCCAAGCCGTCCCTTTTCCGTACTGCCAGACCGGATTACTGGGCCGGGGCAGCGGGTGCAGCGGGAGCCGGAGCAGCTGCGGCGGGAGCCGGCTGGGTGTAAGCGGCCGGGTTGAACATCTGCAGCAGCACGTTCGGGTCGAACGGGTTCACGTAGGCAGGCGCGCCAGTGGCCGGGGCTGCAACAGGAGCGGCGGCGGGCTGACCGTAAGGAGCCATACCGAACCAGGAGGTGGGATCCATGGGGTTGACGGTGCCCGCCGGAGCGCCGGTCATGCCACCCGTCAACGGAGCCGTGTAGGTGTTCGGATTCAGCCAGGTGCCCCACGAGCCGTAGGTGGCGGGGTTCATCGATGCGCCCATCCAACCGGTATACAGGGCGGGGTTCAGCGGCATCATCGACAACTGCATCAGGCGGGGATCCAGCGGTGCCATCATCCACTTCAGGTACATGTTGGGGTTCACCGTCTGCATCAACATGTTCCACGTCTGCGCATCCATGGGCGACATCAGCCAGCGCATGTATTTACCCGGGTCCAGCATCGGCGCCATCATCGCCGTGTAGAAGTTGGGGTCCATGGAAGCGGCCATCCACTTCATGTACATGTCGGGTTCGGCAAACTGCATGTAGTTGGCCAGCGAACGCGGGTCCATCATGGAACCGAACATTTTGTACCAGTTGCCCGGCTCCATCATGTTCAAGCCCATCGTCGAATAGAAGCCGGGTTCGGTCACGGCGTTGAACCAGGGCACGAAAACTTTGGGGTCGCGGTAGGCCGAGGCGTTGCGGGTAAAGTCGGTCATGCGCTCCAGCCACTGCTGGCTGGTCTGAGGCACCGCGGCAGCGGGGGCTGCGGCTGCAGGGTAGGCCGGGGCAACGGGGGCTGCCGGGGCAGTACCATTGGCAAGCGCGCCCTGTGCGGCAGCCATACCAACTACGAGTGCGAGGGTCTTGAGTTTCATGATGAGCTCCTAAATTGAAGAACTACAGGTTGAAGTGAAAAACGCTGCTAATAAACAACGCACTAAAGAGATAGCGTGATCCAAATATTGTCCTTATATGAGTATATTGTCAACGCCTAATATGCATTCTAGACAAAACCTACCCTCAATCAAACCGCAAAATGAACCGATGAAAACGACATATCTGGTTTGCTCGGGGACCGTCCAATGGAAGAATCCGGCATGGCTGGGCAGCTTTTATCCCGAGGATTTGCCTGACGACTGGATGTTGTCTTATTACAACACTCACTTCCGGGCGGTTTATCTTCCTTTCACCGAATGGTCCTCCATCCCGGAAGCAACCTGGTTGGAATGGCTGCATGAAACACAGGAAAACTTCTACTTTCTCCTCGAACCCGGGGAGCCGCTGGCGGGCTTTCCCGCTTCAGACCGTATCCTGCTGGCCTCGCAGGCTTGGTCGGACGCGCATATCTGGTGGCTCGACGAGAACTTCGACTTGCGCGCCCTGAGCCGGCGCATCACCGAGCAGGCCGCCAGCGGGGAACCGTTGTTTGTCATCAGCCGCAGTGGCGATTTGCAGAAGCTGCAGGCCATTGACAGCCTCAGGCAGGTCATGGGCTATTGAGAACAAGCCCCAAATTCGCGATTAGTTCCACGAACGGATGTTCGCCTTGGCTAAAATCGTAGTATTGCAACAAGAAGATAGGATCGCTTCCTTGACGAATGACAATCTGGTCGAGATCGATCAAGTCGAATTTGGCTACGGTGCCCGTCCTGTCCTGAAGGGAATCAACCTGACCGCACGGCGCGGGCAGGTCGTTGCCATCATGGGCAATAGCGGTTGCGGCAAAACCACGTTGTTGCGCCTCATCGGCGGCCAGGTCAAGCCCAGTCGTGGGGTGGTGCGGGTGGCCGGCGAGTCGGTAGGCGACCTCAATCAGGCCGGCCTGTACCGGCTGCGCCGCAAGATGGGCATGCTGTTCCAGTTTGGCGCGCTGTTCACCGACATTTCCGTTTTCGACAATGTGGCCTACGAGCTGCGCGAGCATACCGACCTGCCGAAGGATGCGATTCGCGACCTCGTGATGATGAAGCTGCACGCGGTCGGGCTGCGCGGCGCGGCGAACCTCATGCCGTC
>JBGSTQ010000038.1:0-1766 GCA_041736375.1 Thiobacillaceae bacterium | reverse complement strand
CGACGGCGGCGGCCCGCATCGGCCTGAATCCGGCGCTGCTGATCGCGTTCGCCGGCGGCACGGTCATGGGCATGGTCGTCGTCGGCCTCGGTGTCCTGGGTCTGAGTCTCCTCTATATCCTCTTCGACCAGATGTTCCACGCGAGCTGGGGCACCGAGCGCATGCTGCAGGTGCTGTCGGGCTACTCCCTGGGCGCCAGTTCGATCGCGCTGTTCGCGCGCGTGGGCGGGGGCATCTACACCAAGGCCGCCGACGTCGGCGCCGATCTGGTGGGCAAGGTCGAGGCCGGCATTCCCGAGGACGATCCGCGCAACCCCGCCGTCATCGCCGACAACGTGGGCGACAACGTGGGTGACGTGGCCGGCATGGGCGCCGACCTCTTCGAGTCCTATGTGGGCGCCATCGTCGGCGCCATGATCCTGGGCACCGCCTTCGCGACCAAGCTCGGCATTCCCGTGCTGAACGCGGTGGCGCTGCCGCTGGTCCTGGCGGGAGTCGGCATCGTCATGAGCATCCTCGGGACCTTCCTGGTGCGTGTGAAGGAAGGCGGCAACCCGCAGCAGGCGCTGAACCTCGGCACGTTCGGGTCCGGCATCATCATGACTATCGCCAGCTGGTTCGTCATCGACGCCATGCTGCCGGTCGGCGCCACCGGTGTGTTCCTCGCCACGATCGCCGGCCTGGCCGGCGGCATCGCGATCGGCATGATCACCGAGTACTACACGGCCGAAGACAAGCGCTCGGCGCGGGCCATCGCGCGCCAGAGCGAAACCGGCGCGGCCACGAACATCATCGCCGGTCTGGGCCTGGGCATGAAGTCCACGGCGTTGCCGATCATCGTGCTGGGCATCGTGATTCTGGTGGCGCACAAGTACGCGGGTCTTTACGGCATCGCGATCGCGGCGCTCGGCATGCTGTCGACGACGGGTATCCAGCTGGCGGTCGATGCCTACGGTCCCATTGCCGACAACGCGGGCGGCATCAGCGAGATGGCCGGCCTGGGCAAGGAAGTGCGCGCGCGCACCGACAAGCTCGACGCCGTTGGCAACACCACCGCGGCCATCGGCAAGGGCTTTGCCATCGGCTCGGCGGCGCTGACGGCGCTGGCCATGTTCAGCGCCTACCAGCAGCTCGTGGGTCTGGAGACGATCGACCTGCTGGTGCCGAAGGTGCTGGTCGGGCTGCTGTTCGGCGCCATGTTGCCGTTCCTGTTCTCGGCTTTCGCCATGGAGGCCGTCGGCCGCGCGGCTTTTTCGATGATCGAGGAAGTGCGCCGGCAGTTCCGGGAGATCCCAGGGCTGATGGAAGGGACCGGCACGGCGGACTTCCGGCGCTGCGTCGATATTTCGACGACGGCGGCGATCCGCGAAATGGTCGTGCCCGGCCTGCTGGCGGTTGTCACGCCGGTGGCGGTCGGCTTCCTGGGCGGCACCGAGATGCTGGGCGGTCTGCTGGCCGGCGTCACGGCCTCGGGCGTGTTGCTGGCGATCTTCCAGGCCAACGCCGGCGGCGCCTGGGACAATGCCAAGAAGCATATCGAGGCGGGTCACTTCGGCGGCAAGGGCTCGGAAGCCCACAAGGCCGCGGTCGTCGGCGACACCGTGGGCGATCCCTTCAAGGACACCTCGGGTCCCAGCCTCAACATCCTGATCAAGCTGATGGCCGTCATCAGCGTGGTGATCGCGCCGCTGCTCGTAAAGTAGCGGCGGGTTTCCGGTCCCGGCGGCGGCCCGCTTCCCACGCGGAGGCGGGCCGCCGCTTTTTCC
>JBGSTQ010000002.1:0-6169 GCA_041736375.1 Thiobacillaceae bacterium | reverse complement strand
TACGGCCATGCCCAGGGCATCGGCCGCCAGCTGTAGGACGCCGGGGAACCGGGCATTCTTTATCCGTCGCTGCGCCCGCCCAAGGGCGAATGCCTCGCCGCCCTGCGCACCGGCAGCGTGCGCAACTGCCTGCACGCCGCCTATCTGGAATACAACTGGGACGGACGCGCGATCGATGCCGTGTTCGCGGTGTCGCATCTGGACTGATTGGGTGCGCGAGCGTGTGCTTGGCGGGGTTGCTGATGCAAATCGTTGCGCTGAATTTGCCCTCGCTTGGGCACGGGGCGGCCGACAAGGCACATTGCGGCACCAGGCTGCATAGCCGACCCCCGGGCTTGATGGCATGATGCGGTCATGTTCTTCGACGTGGCCGGCATTACCGTTCCGCTCTGGCTCCCGCCGTTGGTGGCCTTCGTCATATCGTTCTTCACTTCGATGGTCGGGGTGTCGGGCGCGTTCCTGCTGCTGCCGTTCCAGATGAGCGTACTCGGATACGTTGCCCCCTCGGTGTCCGCGACGAATCTTGTCTTCAATCTGCTGGCGATACCGTCCGGCGTCTGGCGTTACGCCCGCGAGAAACGCATGGACTGGCGCCTGGCCTGGGTAATCGCTGCCGGCACGCTTCCGGGACTGCTGGCGGGCTGGTGGCTGCGCGTGCACTGGCTTCTGGACCCGCGCGTTTTCAAGCTGTTTGTCGGCCTGGTGCTGGCAGGGTTGGCAATCCGCCTGTTGTTGATGAAATCCCGTCCTGCTGCAGCCTCATCGGTGTTGGCCATCCCGAAGAGCGGGCGCGGTCCCGTCCCGATATTCGCAATGGCCCTTGTCGTCGGCATGATTGGCGGCGCCTATGGTATTGGTGGCGGAGCGATCATGGCGCCGGTGCTGGTTGCCGTCTTCGGTCTGCCGGTGCATGGCGTCGCGGGCGCAGCCCTTTTTGGTACCTTTGTGACCTCCGTGGCCGGTGTGGCGCTCTATCAGTTTTTGCCCGCCCCGGCCGGTATCGAGGCTCGACCCGATTGGGCGCTGGGCATCCTGTTCGGGTTGGGCGGCCTGGCTGGCATGTATGCCGGCGCGAGGATGCAGAAGCATGTGCCGCAACGGACCCTCGAACGCGGTATCGCACTCGTCCTGGCGCTGTTGGCGTGCGGGTATGTGGGTGGGTACCTGCTCGCTGCTGTCCGTTGAGCAGACATGTTCAGCCGCGCCTCCCAAGCAGCAGGTTACGGGCGGCGAAACGTACTTTCTCCTTGAAAAGAACGCCTTAACAAATTACAATCTTGGGCTGTCCGAAATGGTTTGGACAAATTCGCACACCTGTCATTAAAGGGTGGCGGCGTCTTCGTAACAATCAGGCGCGCGGCTGCTGGCGGGTGGAGGCTCAACCCTTTAGGAGATTTTCATGTCTGTCACCATGCGTCAAATGCTGGAAGCCGGTGTCCATTTCGGCCACCAGACCCGCTTCTGGAATCCCAGGATGGCCCCGTTCATTTTCGGTCACCGCAACAAGATTCATATCGTCAACCTGGAGAAGTCGCTGCCGATGTTCCAGGATGCGCAGAAATTCGTCCGCCAGCTGGCCGCCAATAAGGGAACCGTGCTGTTCGTCGGTACCAAGCGCGCGGCGCGCGAGATCGTGCGCGAGGAAGCCGAGCGTGCCGGCATGCCTTACGTCGACAACCGCTGGCTCGGCGGCATGTTGACCAACTTCAAGACGGTCAAGCAGTCGATCAAGCGCCTCAACGACCTGGAGACCTCGCTGGCCGAGCCGGGCCGCCTGTCGAAGAAGGAAATCCTCACGGTGCAGCGCGAAGTCGACAAGCTCAACCGCAGCCTCGGCGGCATCCGTGAAATGGGCGGCCTGCCGGACGCTATTTTCATCATCGACGTCGGCTACCAGAAGGGCGCCGTGGTCGAGTCCAAGAAGTTGGGCATTCCTGTGATCGGCGTGGTGGACACCAACAACAGCCCCGATGGCGTGGATTATGTCATCCCCGGCAACGATGACTCCAGCCGCGCCATCCGCCTGTACGCGCGCGGAATCGCCGATGCTGCGCTGGAAGGCCGCGCCCAGGTCATCAGCGAGATCATCGGCGGTGAGGAGTTCGTCGAGGTCGAGGAAGAAGGTGGCGTGGCCGCGGAATAATTACGGCCGCCCTGTCGTGTTTTTCGAAGAAGGGGCGTGCGCCCCTTCTTTTGTATGCGAATTTGAAACTTTATAGCTGGAGCAAGAAATGGCAGAAATCACTGCAAGCATGGTCAAGGACCTGCGCGAGAAAACCGACGCACCGATGATGGATTGCAAGAAGGCGCTGACCGAAGCCGGCGGCGACATGGCCAAGGCCGAGGAAATCCTGCGCGTGCGTTTCGGCAACAAGGCCGCCAAGAGCGCCGGCCGCGTGGCCGCCGAGGGCGTGGTGACCATCGCCATCGCCGCCGACGGCAAGACTGCCGCGATGGTGGAAGTCAACTGTGAAACCGACTTCGTTGCAAAGAACGACGATTTCCTCGCGCTGTCGAAGGCGCTGGCCGAGATGGTGCTGAACCAGAAGCCGGCCGACGTCGCCGCGCTGTCGGCTCTGCCGTACGGCGGGTCGACGGTGGAAGCCTTCCGCACCGAACTGGTTGGCAAGATTGGCGAGAACATGTCGATTCGCCGTTTTGTCCGTCTCGACGGCGAGGGCAAGTTCGCCAGCTACATCCACGGCAACAAGATCGGCGTGCTGGTCGATGTTTCCGGCGACGAAGGCATTGCGCGCGACATCGCCATGCATATCGCCGCTTCCAAGCCGAAGTCGCTGGACGCTTCGGGCGTGCCGGCCGAGCTGATCGAGACCGAGCGCCGCGTGGCAATCGAGAAGGCCAGGGAAGCCAACAAGCCGGAGGCGATGCTGGAAAAGATCGCCGAGGGCACGGTGCAGAAATTCCTCAAGGAAGTCACCCTGCTGTCGCAGCCCTTCGTCAAGGACGACAAGCAGACCGTCGAGCAGGTGCTTAAATCCAAGGGTTCGCAATGCCACGGCTTCACCATGTTCGTGGTGGGCGAGGGCATCGAGAAGAAGGTCAGCGACTTCGCTGCCGAAGTCGCCGCGGCGTCCAAGGTCTGACATGCCGCAGCCCGCCTTTCGCCGCATCCTGCTGAAGCTTTCTGGCGAGGCCCTGATGGGCGAGGACAGCTACGGCATCAACACGCAGACGCTGGCCGCCATCGTCGGTGAAGTGAAGGCGGTGGTGGACCTGGGGGTGCAGGTCGCCGTGGTGATCGGCGGCGGCAACATTTTTCGCGGTGTCTCGGGCGCGGCGTCCGGCATGGACCGCCCCACCGCCGACTACATGGGCATGCTCGCCACCGTGATCAACTCGATGGCGCTGGCCGATTCGATGCGCCAGGCCGGGCTGTCGCCGCGGATCCAGTCGGCGCTGGCGCTGGAGCAGGTCGCGGAGCCCTACATCCGCGGCAAGGCGCTGCGCTACCTGGAAGAGGGCAAGGTGGTGATTTTCGGCGCCGGGACCGGCAATCCGTTCTTCACCACCGATACGGCGGCGGCACTGCGCGGGATGGAGATGGGCGCCGACATCGTGCTCAAGGCCACCAAGGTGGACGGAATCTATTCCGACGACCCGGTCAAAAACCCGGCGGCGACGCGCTACGCCCGGCTGACCTTCGATCAGGCGATCCGCGAGAATCTCAAGGTCATGGATGCCACGGCGCTGACCCTGTGCCGTGACCAGAACATGCCGCTTGGCGTGTTCAGCATCTTCAAGCCGGGCGCGCTGATGCGCGTGGTGATGGGCGAAGATGAAGGCACCCGCGTTACATTGAACTGAGGAGTCGACATGGCTGAACAAACGATTGCCGAGATCAAGCAGTCCGCCGAACAGAAAATGGGCAAGACCCTCGAGGCGTTGCGAAACGACCTCGGCAAGGTGCGCACTGGGCGTGCCAGCACCGGCATTCTCGACCACGTCATGGTGGACTACTATGGCAACCCGACCCCGGTGCCGCAGGTGGCGAACGTGTCGCTAGTCGACAGCCGCACGCTCGGCGTGCAGCCGTACGAAAAAAACATGGTCGGCAAGATCGAAAAAGCGATCCGTGATTCCGATCTCGGCCTCAACCCGGCCTCGCACGGCGACATCATCCGCGTGCCGATGCCGGCGCTGACCGAAGAGCGCCGTCGCGACCTGATCAAGGTGGTGCGCAACGAGGCCGAAGGCGCGCGCGTCGCGGTGCGCAATATTCGCCGTGACGCCAACGGCACCCTGAAGGACATGGTCAAAGCCAAGACCGCGACCGAGGACGAGGAACGCCGCACCCAGGACGAGGTGCAAAAGCTGACCGACAAATACATCGGCGAGATCGACAAGACGCTGGCCGACAAAGAAAAGGACCTGCTCGCGGTTTGAGCAAGCATCCCGTGCCCATCAGTACCACACGCGACATACCCAAAACCGGGGACGTGCCGCAACATGTCGCCATCATCATGGATGGCAACGGGCGTTGGGCGAAGCGGCGTCTGTTGCCGCGTGTCGCCGGTCATCGCAAGGGCGTCGAGGCGCTGCGCGGGGTGATCCGCGCCTGCGGCGAGCGCGGCATCAGCCACCTCACCGTGTTTGCCTTCAGCTCCGAGAACTGGCGTCGGCCGCAGGACGAGGTCACGCTGCTGATGGAGCTGTTCCTGCGCGCGCTGGAAAACGAGGTGGCGCGGCTGCACGAAAACGACATCCGCTTCCAGGTCATCGGCGACGTGTCGGTTTTTTCCGAGCGTATCCAGTCCCTGATCCGCGAGGCCGAAGCGCTTACCCGCAACAACTCGCGCCTGACCTTTACCGTGGCCGCCAACTATGGCGGGCGCTGGGATGTCCTGCAGGCGATCCGCAAGATGATGGCGCAAGGGGTGACGGCGGAGGGGGTCAACGAAGAGGTGCTGCGAGGCCACCTGAGCCTCGCCGATTGCCCCGAGCCGGATCTGTTCATTCGCACCGGAGGCGAACAGCGCATCAGCAATTTTCTGCTGTGGCAGCTTGCCTACACCGAGCTCCATTTCACCGACACCCTCTGGCCGGACTTCGATGCGTCGGCGCTGGATCACGCCATCGCTTCCTACCGCAGGCGCGAGCGGCGCTTCGGGCGAACCAGCGAGCAAGTGAGCGCGGCGAAGTGACGGCCCCTTCAGCCCCGATCAACCCGGTCTGGCGTCGCGTGCTCACCGCAGTGGCTCTGCTGGCGGGTTTTCTGCCCGCGGTGTTTCTCGCGCCGGCCTGGCTGTGGGCGGTACTGGTCTCGGGGGTGGTGATGATCGCTGCCCACGAATGGGCGCGGCTGAGCCTGTTTCCCGGATTCATGCCGGCCGTGTATGCCGCGTTGCTGGGACTGATCGCGCTGGGCCTGTCTTTCCTGCCAACGGCATCGGAGCAGGACGCGCATGCCGCACTGTTTATTCTGGCGGCACTGTTCTGGGTAGTGCTGGCGCCGCTCTGGCTGAAGTTCGGCTGGCAGGGGCGCGCGGTCTTCATTCGTGCCGCGGTCGGACTGACGGTGCTGCTGCCGACCTGGGCGGCGATCCTGTATCTGCGTGAGCGGGGCCCGGGCGTTCTGATAGGCATCATGGCGATCGTCTGGATCGCCGACACCGCCGCCTTTTTTTCCGGACGCACATTCGGCCGCCACAAGCTGGCGCCGCACGTCAGCCCCGGCAAGACCTGGGAAGGGGTGGCCGGGGCGCTGCTGGCCTTGCTGGTCTATGCCTGGATCATGAGCGGATTCCAGTCCGTCGTGGCGCTTCCCGTTCTGTTGATGATGGTCGTCGTGCTGTTCTATTTTTCGGTGCTCGGCGACCTGTTCGAATCCTGGATCAAGCGCCTCGCGGGGATGAAGGACAGCGGCACGCTGTTGCCCGGCCACGGCGGCGTGCTCGACCGCATCGATGCGATGACGTCGGCGCTGCCGCTGGCAGCGGGCATGCTGATCCTGCTGGAGCGAGGCGCATGACGGCGCGGGTGCTGACCGTACTCGGCGCCACCGGCACCATCGGCGTGAACACGCTGGACGTGGTGGCGCGCCATCCCGGACGCTTCGAAATCTTCGCCCTCACCGGCGCCACCCAGGTCGAGCGCATGTTCGAGCAGTGCCGCAGCCATCGTCCGCGCTATGCGGTGATGAGCCGGGCGG
>JBGSTQ010000437.1:0-4368 GCA_041736375.1 Thiobacillaceae bacterium | reverse complement strand
CCTTGCGTCAGGTGCGCCAAGCCCGGCTTGCCGGCCGGGTCGCGCCCGCTCCCGGCGGGAAAATCGACCGCCAGATCGAGCATCGGCAAATCGCGGCTTTCGACGAAGTACACGCGCGCGCCCTGCGGCGTCTGCCAGTGCTGGATGTCCAGCGCGGCGTGGGCCGCCGGCACGAAGCAGAGCAGAGCCAGCAGCCTGAAAAATGGCTTAATTGGCATGACGGACTCCCGAGACATTGGTGCGAGGGGTCTGGCTGTCCAGCGGCTGGGGATCGAGTTCGGCCACGTTCAGCCGGTCATCCTGCAGCCATTTCCGGGCGACGGCCTGCACCTGCTCCGCGGTGACCGCGCGCAGCTTGTCGACCCGTCCGTCCAGGGCCTCGATTGGCAGCCCGACCTTGGCGTATTCGCCCAGCTGCATGGCCTGGTAGAACAGCGAATCGCGCTGGTAGACATCGGCGGCGATGACCTGGGCCTTGACCCGCTTCAGTTCGGCCTCGCTGATCCCGTCCTTCTGCACCTTCTGCAATTCGCTGCGGATGGCCTTTTCCAGCTCGGAGACCGACCTGCCCTCGACCGGCGAGGCGTCGATCATGAACATGCCCGGACCGCGCGCAACGGCATCATAGCCAGCACCCACACTGGCGGCGATCTGCTGCGTTTTGACCAGCGATTTCTGCAGGCGCGCCGAATCGTTGCCATCCAGCACGCCGGCGAGAATCTGCAGGGCGTAGGGCTCCCAGTCATTCTTCCAGTCGCGCAGGATCGGCGCGTGCCATGCCATCAGCAAATAGGGAACCTTGGCTGGCGCCTTCACCACCATGCGCTTGATGCCGATCTGCTCGGGTTCTTCCTGCGGCTTGCGTGCCGGCAGATCGCGCGCCGGCAGTGCGCCGAAGTAGCGCCTGGCCAGGTCGATCACCGCCCCGGCGTCGACGTCGCCCGCCACCACCAAGGTGGCATTGTTTGGCGCGTACCAGCGCACGTACCAGTCGCGCGCGTCCTGCGCGGTCATGTTTTCCAGGTCGTTCATCCAGCCGATGATCGGACGACCGTAGGGGTGCACCTGAAACGCGCTGGACATCAGTCGTTCGTACAGGATCGCCTGCGGCTTGTCATCGGTGCGCAGGCGCCGCTCTTCCATCACCACCTGGATTTCCTTGGCGAACAGTTCGTCGCTGATCTGCAGGTTAGCCATGCGGTCGGCTTCGAGCTGCATCGACAGCTCCAGACGATCCTTCTGCATCTGCTGGAAATAGGCGGTGTAGTCGCGGCTGGTGAAGGCGTTTTCGCGCCCGCCTGCGGCGGCGATGCGCTTGGAGAACTCACCCGGCGGCACGTCCCGGGTTCCCTTGAACATCATGTGCTCGAGCACATGCGCCACCCCGGTGATGCCGTTGACCTCGTCGACCGAGCCGGCGCGGTACCACACCTGCGACACCATCACGGGTGCCCGGCGGTCTTCCTTGACGATCACCCGCATCCCGTTGTCCAGGGTGACATCGGTCACGGCGGCCTGTGCCGTGGCCATGCACAATCCCAGCAGCATTGCCCATAGACTTCGCATCGCGTTTACCTCAAGTTGAATTGGGACGAATGATAAGATACTGCGCTGTTGCAGACCGCATAGCAGACTCCCTTGCATCGTGTTTAGTTTCTTCAAGTCGAAATCCTCCGATCAGCCGGCCCCGCCGGATGAAACCGCTCCCTCCACCAGCGCACCGTCCGAAACGGCTGCCGACGCGCCTCTGCGCCTCGGCTGGGCGCAGCGTCTGAAGCAGGGTCTGGCCAAAACCCGCGAGAAGCTAGGCGGCCAGATTGCCGGCCTGTTCGGTGCGGGTCGCAAGATCGATGCCGAACTGTTCGAGGAACTGGAAACCATCCTCATCACCGCCGACGTCGGCGTCGACGCCACCCAGCACCTGCTCGAGACCCTGCAGAAGCGCGTCCGCCGCGAGGGCCTGACCGATGCCGCGCAGCTGCAGGGTGCGCTGAAGGAAGCGCTGGTCGACCTGCTGATGCCGCTGCAGTCGCCGCTGGTCATCGCCGCCGAGCAGCCCTTCATCCTGATGCTGGCCGGCGTCAACGGCGCCGGCAAGACCACCACGATCGGCAAGCTCGCCCGGCTGTTCCAGGCACAGGGCAAGTCGGTGCTGCTGGCTGCGGGCGACACCTTCCGCGCCGCCGCACGCGAGCAGTTGCAGGTCTGGGGCGAGCGCAACAACGTCACCGTCATCAGCCAGGAAAAGGGTGATTCGGCTGCGGTGATTTTCGACGCCATCGCCGCGGCACGGGCGCGCGGGATCGACATCGTGCTCGCCGACACCGCGGGAAGGCTGCCGACCCAGCTGCACCTGATGGAGGAAATCAGGAAGGTCAAGCGGGTGATCGAAAAGACCGCCCCCGGCGCCCCCCATGAAGTGCTGCTGGTGCTCGACGCCAACACCGGACAGAACGCGGTGACGCAGGTCAAGGCGTTCGACGACGCGCTCGGCGTCACCGGGCTGGTGCTGACCAAGCTCGATGGCACCGCCAAGGGCGGCGCCATCGCCGCCATCGCCATGGCGCGGCCGATACCGGTGCGCTACATCGGCGTCGGTGAAGGCGTCGACGACCTGCGGCCGTTCGATGCCGCCGAGTTTGTCGAGGCGGTTTTCGCCGCATGATCAGTTTCAGTCAGGTCACCAAGCGCTATCCCGGCGGCCACGAGGCACTCTCCGGAGTCAGCTTCGAGATCGCCCGTGGCGAGATGGTGTTCCTGACCGGCCATTCGGGAGCAGGCAAAAGTACCCTGCTCAAGCTCGTCGCCGCGATCGAGCGTCCGACCAGCGGCGTGGTCTCGGTCAACGGCCAGAACATCAGCCGCCTGTCGGCGCGCGCCGTCCCCTACCTGCGCCGCAACATCGGACTGGTATTCCAGGACCACAAGCTCTTGTTCGACCGCAACGTCATCGAAAACGTCGTCCTGCCGCTCGACATCATCGGACTGGAGCGACGCGAGGCGATGAAGCGGGCGCGGGCCGTGCTCGACAAGGTCGGCCTGCTCAACCGAGAAAAATCCCAGCCCGTCAGCCTCTCCGGCGGTGAACAACAGCGCCTGTGCATCGCCCGAGCGCTGGTCAGCCGCCCCGCCCTGCTGCTGGCCGACGAGCCGACCGGCAACCTCGACGCCGGTTACGCAGCCGACATCATGGCCATGTTCCGCGACTTTCATCAGGTCGGCACCACCCTGGTGATCGCCACCCACGACGACCGGGCCATCGCGGCGCTGGGCGGGCGTGTGATCCACCTCGACCACGGCCGCGTCCTTGATGAGGTGGCGGCATGAGCCACCTGGCGAGGGGCCCGCGCAGCGGGATCGACAGCAAGGCGAGTGCCGCCGGAGGCCGACATGAAGCTGTCTGGATCACGACGGAATTGCCCGAGGCCGACCGCATGAGCCACCTGGCGAGGGGCCCGCGCAGCGGGATCGACAGCAAGGCGAATGCCGCCAGCCACCGACCCGATGCGGCTGGCGCCACGATACCGGCTGAGGAGGTGGCGGGATGAACGCCTGGATTCGCCACCAGCACCAAGCACTGCTGTCGGCCCTGCGCCGCCTGCTGGCACAACCCCTTTCAACCGTGCTCACGACGCTGGCCATCGGCGTGGCAATCAGCCTGCCCGGCGGGCTCTATCTGACCCTCGACAATCTCAACCGCCTGGCCGGCAATCTTCCCGCCCAGCCCGAAATCAGCCTGTTCCTCGATGACGGTATCAGGGCCGAGGAGCGCACGGCCATCGCCAAACGCCTGAAAGGCCACGCGGGCATCCTCGATGCCCGCTTTGTCCCGAAGGATGCGGCCCTGAAGACCCTGGTCGAGTCGCAGGGGCTGGGCGACCTCACCGCCGGCTTGCCGCGCAACCCGCTACCCGACGCCTGGGTAGTTCGCCCCCGGTCTGCCGACCGTGATGGCCTGGCGGCGCTGCAGTCCGAGCTGGCCAAACTCCCCGGCGTGACGGAAGCCCAGCTCGACAGCGTGTGGGCCGAACGCCTGCATGCGGCACTGGCTATCGGCCGAACCGGCGTGTGGCTGCTGACCGGTCTGTTTTCGATTGCCCTGATCGCCATTACCGGCAACGCCATCCGTGCCCTGATCCTGGCGCGACGCGACGAAATCCAGATCAGCCGTCTGATCGGCGCGACCGACCGCTATATCCGCCGGCCTTTCCTTTATCTGGGCGCATTGCAGGCGCTGCTGGGCGGACTGGCAGCCGTGCTGGTGCTGGCGATCGCCGGCTGGCTGCTGAGGGCCCCGGTCGAGCGCATGGCAAGCCTGTACGGCTCGACCTATCAGCTCCAGCCCCCCGCGCTCGCCGAGGTCGTCCT
>JBGSTQ010000420.1:0-2263 GCA_041736375.1 Thiobacillaceae bacterium | reverse complement strand
ACGAACTGGCGAGGCTGCGGCCGCAGTAATCCCGGGGTCGCACAGGGGCAGGCCCTGCCAACAAGCCGGCCCGGCCCGCCCCCCTTGTCCAGGCTTCATCGTGTCGGCGCCGGCGCAAGCTCGTGGCGGCACCGCTATCCGGGCTGACTCCCTGTGCCTGCCGGCGCGCTTTGACAGGTCGCCTACCGATAGGCTAAAATGCGCGACTTTTCGGCGAAGTCCCCAGGCCGGAAAATCCGTTGTACGAGGTGATGTAGCTCAGTCGGTTAGAGCATCGGATTCATAATCCGGGGGTCGGTGGTTCAAGTCCACTCATCACCACCAGTTTTTATTCGCCGCCACTGCTGTCAAAGGCAGTGTGTGGCGGAATCCCTGCCCCCAGTCTATTCACTGTTCCGGCATATGATCCCAGCAACCGTAGTCGACCGCTTTCCGCCCCTATCAAGCCCGCACGAATACGGCGTTTCGAGTATTCCGGGCACTCCGATGGCAGTGGGCAAAGCTACGCACCCGCTGGCACGTCCGGTCGCGCGCCTGCCTTTGTCGCGCCTCCTTGCCTACCCCTGTAGGCTGCGTCGTTGCTTCGCGGCAGACACCCGCCCAAACGCACCATCGGGTGCGTCCGACTACGGTTGCTAGGATCATGAAAAAAATCTACATCAAAACCTTTGGCTGTCAGATGAACGAGTACGATTCGGACAAGATGGCCGACGTGCTCGGCGTCGCCGAAGGCCTGACGCCGACTTCCACGCCGGAAGACGCCGACGTCATCCTGTTCAATACCTGCTCGGTTCGCGAGAAGGCACAGGAAAAAGTGTTCCACGATCTCGGCCGGGTGCGCCACCTGAAGCAGGCGAACCCCAAGCTCATCATCGGCGTCGGCGGCTGCGTGGCTTCGCAGGAGGGCGCCGCCATCGTCGCGCGCGCGCCTTTCGTCGACGTGGTGTTCGGCCCGCAGACCCTGCATCGCCTGCCCGAGTTGATCGCCAAGAGGCGCGAGACCGGCCGCGCCCAGGTGGATATCAGTTTTCCCGAAATCGAGAAGTTCGATCATCTGCCGCCCGCGCGCGTCGAGGGTGCGTCGGCTTTCGTCTCGATCATGGAAGGCTGCTCCAAATACTGCACCTTCTGCGTCGTTCCCTATACTCGCGGCGAGGAGGTATCGCGGCCGTTCGACGACGTCATCGCCGAAGTGTCCGACCTCGCTGGACGCGGGGTGAAGGAAGTCACCCTGCTCGGGCAGAACGTCAACGCCTATCAGGGCATGCTGGAAGAAGGCGGCACTGCCGACTTGGCCTTCCTGCTGGAAATGGTGCACGAGATTCCCGGCATCGAACGCATCCGCTACACCACCAGCCACCCGCGCGAAATGACGCAGCGGCTAATCGAATGCTACGGCAAGCTGCCCAAGCTGGTGTCGCACCTGCACCTGCCGGTGCAGTCTGGTTCCGACCGCATCCTGGCGGCGATGAAGCGCGGCCATACCGTGCTCGAATTCAAGTCAATCGTCCGCAAGCTGCGCGAACAGCGTCCCGACCTGTGCCTGTCGTCGGACTTCATCGTCGGCTTCCCGGGCGAGACCGAAGCCGATTTCGAGGCGACGATGAAGCTCATCGTCGAGCTCGACTTCGACGCCAGCTTCTCCTTCATCTACAGCAAGCGTCCCGGGACGCCGGCGGCTGATTACCCGGATGATGTCTCCGCCGAACTGAAAACGCAGCGCCTGATGCGCTTGCAGGCCCAGATCGAGGCGCAGGCGCAAAAGCTGAATCGGGCCATGGTCGGCAGCGTGCAGCGTGTGCTGGTCGAAGGCCACGCCCGCAAGAATGCCGAAGAACTCGCCGGCCGCACCGACAACAACCGCATCGTCAACTTCGCCGGCCAGCCGCGCCTGATCGGCCGGTTCGTCGACGTCACCATCACCCAGGCCCTGCCGCACAGCTTGCGCGGCGAAGTCGCCATCACGGAAAGCGAAAGCGTTTGAAAACCGACATCGTTGAACTGCGGCTGGCCCCGGAAGACAACCGGCGGCTGGCCAACCTGTGCGGGCCGATGGACGAGAACCTGCGGCAGATCGAAGCGGCGTTCGACGTCACCATCGGCCGCCGTGGCGCCAGCTTCCGGGTCAGCGGCGACGGGGTGCAGGCAGAGAAGGGCGCGCAGGCGGTCGAGCATTTCTACAACCGGGCGCACGATGAGCTCTCCCTGGACGACATCCAGCTTGGCCTGGTCGAGATCACCCGCGGCCGCGCCGAAGAGGAGG
>JBGSTQ010000412.1:0-2660 GCA_041736375.1 Thiobacillaceae bacterium | reverse complement strand
CCCTGATCTTCCAGCGGGTCGCCGCTGCCGCCGCCAGCGCCGGCGCGCCGGCATCCATGCCGACTGCCCAGGCGAAACCCGTGAACAAGACCACCGATGTCAAAATCAATGGCGTCGCGCTGAGCCGCGAGCAGATCGACGCTCTGCAAAAGACCTACAGTACGACGCCGCTACCCGGCAACTACTGGTACGACGCCAAGAGCGGGCTGTACGGCGTGGTGGGGTACCAGGCCTTCGGCTTCATGCTGCCGGGCCACCGCTTCGGCGGCCTCGACGCCAGTGCATCGAAGGGGAACACCAAGGTCTTCGTCAATGGACGCCAGCTGCCTCAGGTGGAATGGGCCGTTTGGAGCCAGCTGCTCGGATACATGATCCAGCCGGGCCGATACTGGCTCGACGCGAATGGCAATGCCGGTTACGAGGGCAACCCCATTCCGACCGAGAATCTCTATCAGGCGGCCCAGCGCAACGCCTACCGGGGGGACCGGGGCGCAGGCAGCGATACCTGGTCGACCCGTTTCAGTGCCGGAGGCTACGATTCCGGCGGACAGCGCGGCTATGTCAGCGTGCCCGGCCACGGTCCGGTCGGCTACGGCTTCGACTAACGGCCAGCCGGCCTGGCCCTGATCTTCTGCCCTTCCTTGCGGCCCGTTCCGCTTTCGCCTGCTGGGCGCATTCGGATCACCCGAGCGATGTAACGATCAGCGGCACGATCATCTCCGCCGCACTCAGACCGCCGTGCACACCGATGTGGGTGTGGCGCGGTTCGCCGACGAGCCAGTCGCGCAGGATGGTCCGGCCGCGCGGGATCAGGACATAGTCGCCGAGTCGGTCACGCAGAGCGGGATGGGCTTCGCCCGGGCCCAGCCAGCCCTGGCGCAGCACGTCCTCGCTGCGCAACAGATCGACCCGCTCTGCCAGCTTCTCCCTGACATAGTCCTCGAATGGCGCTTCGCGGCCGGCGCGAACGTAAGCGTAGGCCATGCGCGGTTCGCCGCATAGCGGCAGCAGCAGGGTGTCGCGCAGACCGGGATGGTCGTCGAGGTCGACCGTGTCTGCCGCCGTGGTGTCGATGAAGCCATGGTCGGCGGTAACGATGACGACGCTGCCGCGGTCGCGTGCGACGTCGACCAGGCCGGCGAAGGCGGCGTCCAGCGCGTCGAAGGCTTCTGCCACGGCTTCGCTGCCGATGCCGTATTCATGGGCCAGGCTGTCGTGTTGCGGCCAGTAGGCGTGGATGAAGCTGCGCGGCGCGTCGCTCTGCAGCAGCCCGGCGATTTTGGCGAACATCTCCTCCAGCGTCGTGTAGCCGTGGCGCTGTGCGCGGCCGGAGAGGGCGACGTTGAAGTCGGAATGAATGATGGCGTGCGGGCTCACCACGTGGCAGGGCAGGGGCAGGCGGTCGAACAGCGGGGTGAGTCCGAACAGTTGTTTTGGCGTGCCCCCGGCTTCGCGCAGGGCATGGTGGCCGGTGCGGACGCGGAACGGCAGCGGCGCGACGATGGCGCCGATCTCGCGAAAATACATGTGCCAGCCGGTGAGGCCGTGCTGTTGCGGGGCCAGGCCGGTGAGGAAGGTGGGAATGGCGCTGGCGGTGGTGGACGGGAACACCGAAGTGAGCTGCCCATGCAGATGGCGGCGCAGGTTGCTCTCGCGGCGGGAGAGGAAATCGAGGCCGAGGCCGTCGACCACCAGCAGCACCACATGTCGCGCCGCGGCCAGAGCCTCGGGCGGCAGGGCCGCCAGCGGCCCATAGGGGCTGGTGCCGCCGAGCGCAGTGGTGATGGAACTCATGAGGTTGACCAGGCTGCCGCCCTGGTAGTCGGGCAGGGTCAGGCCGGAATCTGCGGGTGCGATGCGGGCTTGCGTCATGGGGGCATGTTCACATATTCCCGGCTCTGACTGAACGTCTTCTTTTTCGTTGCGGGTTGCGGTTAGGATGCGGCATGCAAAAGGCCTTTGCCACCTTCATCAAGAGCTTCGGCTACGCCCTGCAGGGGCTGGTTTTTCTGGTACGCACCCAGCCCAACGCTCGGGTGCATCTGCTGGCCACGCTGCTGGCATGCGGCGCGGGCATTTATGTTGGACTGAGCCGGGCGGAGTGGCTGTGGATCGTCGCGGCGATTGTTCTGGTGTGGAGTGCCGAGGCCTTCAATACTGCCCTCGAGCAACTGGCCGACGCCCTGCACCCCGCGCGGCATCCGGGGGTCGGCCGGGCCAAGGATGTGGCCGCCGCGGCCGTATTGATCGCCGCGCTGGGTGCGGCTCTGATCGGCATCCTGGTCTTCCTGCCGCATCTCGCTGGCGCGGGCGCGGCCGCTGCGGTCGGGTCAGAGAAGGTGAGCGAAACGACCGAACAAGCGCCAGCTGGCGAGCGGGATCGCCTCGCGATCGAGGTTGCGGTGTAGCCTATACTGAGTACATCAATTTGAAAGGAGTCGAATCATGAACAAAGCGATTGGATTGCCCCTGTTGCTGGTGGCGGCCCTGACAGTCGGCTGCGCCCAGCTTGAAGATCTGACGGGCACGAAATACGGCACGACCGAAGGCTCGGTGGCGAGCCAGACCGAGCGTGACGGTACCCTCGTCAGGCTGGAAAAAATCCAGGTGGATGACAAGTACAAGCTCGGCGTCGGCACCGCCGTGGGCGCGGTGGCAGG
>JBGSTQ010000396.1:0-4790 GCA_041736375.1 Thiobacillaceae bacterium | reverse complement strand
GCGCGTCGTGGTAGGCGCGGATCATCGCCACCCCGGCGAACTCGCCGTGCGCGCCGGCCATCGGCGCCATCGACACCCCGGCCATGCCGGTGACGTCCTTCAGCATTTCCTGCAGCTCGAACATGCTGGCGAGGAAGCCCTGGCCGGTCTCGTCCGGGCTTGCCGGGTGGCGCGCCAGGAACTGCGGCAGCATCGCCAGCGAATTGCACGCGCGCGGGTTGTATTTCATGGTGCACGACCCGAGCGGGTAGAACTGCGTGTCAATCGAGAAGTTGAGCTGGCTCAAACGCGTGTAGTGGCGCACCACGTCGAGCTCGGAGACTTCCGGCAAGGTCGGCGCGTCGCGGCGTCTGAGCGCAGCGGGCAGGTCGTCGAGACTGCCGCCGGCGGCGGGCAACTGGGCGGCGGCGGTGCGGCCGGGACGGGAATGGTCGAATATCAGCATGTTGGTAGGGGCTAGGATCTAGGAATTGGGGGCTAGGGGAGCAGGAGCCATATCTAAGGGGCGCGGCGTAGCCGCACCTTCCCTAAATCCTAGCCCCTAAATCCTAGCCCCTTACTTCAAAGCAGCCAGCGCGGCCTCGTAGTCCGGCTCCTGCTTGATCTCGGGAACGAGTTCGGCGTGGAGCACCTTGTTGTTTTGGTCGAGCACCACCACGGCGCGCGCGGTGATGCCGGCGAGCGGGCCGCTGGTGATGGCGACGCCGTAGCTCTTCATGAATTCGGCGCCGCGCATGGTCGACAGGGTGGTGACGTTATTGGTGCTCTCGGCGCCGCAGAAGCGGTTCATCGCGAACGGCAGGTCGGCCGAGATGATCAGCACGGCGGTGTTGCCGACGGCGGCGTCGTTGAATTTCTTGGTCGATTTGGCGCACACCGGGGTATCGAGGCTGGGCACGATGTTGAGGATCTTCTTCTTGCCGGCGAAGTCGGCCAGGGAAACGTCGGCCAGGTCCTTGTTGACCAGCTTGAAATCGGGTGCGGTGTCGCCGACCTTGGGGAAGGTGCCGGAAACGTCGATGGGATTGCCTGCCAAAGTCACTGCCATGTTTGCTCTCCTTTGAAAAATGGTTGTCCACGAAGTACACGAAGAAACACGAAGGGAAAACCCTCATCCGTTAAAAAACGCCAATGAAAAACCCGCTTTGATTCGCGGCGTTCGCGGATATTTGCTTTGCTTTTACTTTGCGTTCCTTCGCGTCCTTCGTGGATAAAACGCCTTAGCTCTTGTACGCGCACGGCGGCGCTTCGCGCCGCTTCGACAGGATGCGTTCCATTTGTTGCGCATAGTGGTCAAGGTCGGCGGCGGTCTTGGTTTCGGTGACGCACACCAGGATCGCCTGCCCGAGCTCGGGATACCAGCCGGAAATGTCCAGTCCGCCGAGGATGCCCTGCGCGCGCAGGGCGCGCAGCACGTCCTTGGCGCTTGTACCCTTCAGGGTGTTGTCGTTGAGCTTCAGCACCACTTCGTGGAAGAAGGGGCTGATGAACGCGCGCGTCACGCCGGGAATCGCTGCCAGCCTGTCGGCAAGCTGAACGGTATTGGCGTGCGAGTTCGATGCCACCTTGGCCAGGCCCTGCGGCCCCAGCAGCGCCATGTATTGCGTGGCCGCGGTGACGACCAGGCCCTGGTTGGTGCAGATATTGGAGGTAGCCTTGGAACGGCGGATATGCTGCTCGCGCGCCTGCAGGGTCAGGGAAAAGCCGGGCTTGCCGTCGAGATCGACGGTGCGGCCGACGATGCGCCCCGGCATCTGCCGCACGAACTCCTGGCGGCAGCACATGAAGCCGAAGTAGGGGCCGCCCGAAGCCATCGGCGCTCCCAGCGGCTGGCCTTCGCCCACCGCGATGTCGGCGCCTTTTGTTCCCCACTTGCCGGGCGCTTCCAGCACCGCCAGCGTGGTCGGGTTGACCAGTGCGATCGCCAGCGCACCTTTCTCGTGCGCCCAGTCGGTCAGTGCGTGCACGTCTTCCAGCACGCCGAAGAAATTGGGCTGCGGAATCACCAGCCCAGCGAATGCGCCCGGGTCGGCCGGCAGCACGGTCTGCCCGCTGGCGGCGTCGTAGTCGAGCTCGACCAGTTCGATGCCCTGGTTCTTCACCGTGGTGTTGACCACGCGGCGGTAGATCGGATGCACCGTCTTCGGCACCAGCACGCGGCGCGAGGTTTTGTGCGAGCGGACCGCCATCAGCACCGCTTCGGCCAGCGCCGAGGCGCCGTCGTAGAGCGACGCATTCGACACATCGAGCGCGGTCAGCCGCGTCATCATGGTCTGGTATTCGTAGATCAGCTGCAGCGTGCCCTGCGACGCTTCGGCCTGATACGGCGTGTAGGCGGAATAGAACTCGCCGCGTGTGGTGATCTGCCAGATCGCCGCCGGGATGTGGTGCTCGTAGACCCCGGCGCCGATGAAGTTGGACCAGAAGCCGTCCTGCGAGGCACGTTCCTGCATCAGCCGTGCCACCGCCATTTCCGGCAGGCCGTCGGGGACGTCCTTTAGCTTGCCGGTTTTGAGCGCGGGCGGGATTTCGTCGAACAGGTCCTCGATGCTGGCGGCGCCGATGGCGCCGAGCATGGCGGAGACGTCTTCTTCAGTATGGGGGATGAAGGGCATTTTGCTTAGGGGTCAGGATTCAGGGATCAGGATTCAGGGGAAGATTCAGTGTCCGGTTTCAGATGAAGCGCGGCGTAGCCGCACGTTCCCTGACCCCCGACCCCTGAATCCTGACCCCTCAGTGCGCCTCCGACTCGACCAGCTTCTGATACGCCGCGGCGTCCAGTAGTTCGGCGACGTCCCCGGCATTGGCCGGCTTCATCTTGAACATCCATGCGGCGTAAGCGTCCTTGTTCACCGTTTCGGGGCTTGCTTCGACCTCGTCGTTGGCGGCGATCACTTCACCGGCGACGGGCGCGTAGACGTCGGACGCGGCCTTGACCGACTCGACTACCGCGCATTCCTCGCCCTTGGCAAGGGAGCGGCCCGCGGCGGGGGTTTCGATGAACACCATGTCGCCGAGCAGGTCCTGGGCGTGGTGGGTGATGCCCACGGTCAGCGTGCCGTCGGCTTCGACGCGCACCCATTCATGGCTCGGGGTGTATTTGAGGTCAGCGGGGATGCTCATCTTGTGTATTCCTGGTCGCGTTGTGTTCCAGGGATCAGGGATCAGGATTCAGGATTCAGGGAAGGTGCGACTGCGCCGCGCTTTTTCCCTGACCCCTGACCCCTGGCCCCTGACCCCCCCTAAATTAATACCTTGCCATTACGCACGAACGGATATTTCACCACTTTGGCTTTCAGTTTCTTGTCGCGGATCTCCACTTCGACCTCCTCGCCCGGGGCGATGCCGAGCGGGATGCGGGCGAGCGCGATGGATTGCTGCATCGTAGGCGAAAACGTGCCGGAGGTGATCTCGCCTTCGCCATTTTTGGTGATGACTTTCTGGTGACTGCGCAGCACGCCGCGGTCGAGCAGCACCAGGCCGACGAGCTGTTTCGTGACTTCGCTGGATTCCAGCGCCTTGCGGCCGACGAAGTCGCGTTCGGTTTTCAGGTCCACTGTCCAGGCGAGGCCGGATTCCAGCGGTGAGGTGGTCTCGTCCATGTCCTGGCCGTAGAGATTCATCCCGGCTTCAAGGCGCAGGGTGTCGCGCGCGCCCAGACCGATCGGCATGCCGCCGGCTTCCATCAGCGCTTTCCAGAAGAAGGGCGCGGATTTCGCCAGCACCATCACCTCGAAGCCGTCCTCGCCGGTGTAGCCGGTGCGGGCGATGAACATCTCGCCCATGGCGGCGGCGTTGAAGGCCTTGAGGCTGGCGGTGATCTGGTCGACACCGGGCAGCGCCTCGTTCAGGACCTGCGTGGCATTCGGCCCCTGGATCGCGATCATCGCCAGGTCGCGGCGTGGCGTCAGCGTGAGTCCCATGCCCCAGTCGGCGTTCATCTTCTCCATCCAGGCGAGGTCCTTGTCCGCGGTGCCGGCGTTGACCACCAGGCGGAACCAGGATTCGTCCATGAAATAGATGATGAGGTCGTCGATGACCCCGCCCGTCTCGTTGAGCATGCAGGAATACAGCGCCTTGCCCGAGACCTGCAGCTTGTCGACGTTGTTGGCCACCAGCCGGCGCAGGAAGGCACGCACGTTGGCTCCCTTGATATCCAGCGGCAGCATGTGCGAGACGTCGAACAGGCCGCAGCCGGAACGGACGGTGTGGTGCTCCGAGAGTTGCGAGCCATAGTTGACCGGCATGTCCCAGCCACCGAAGTCGACCATCTTGGCGCCGAGTTCGCGGTGCAGGGTATTGAGAGGCGTTTGTTTGAGCATGTCAGGTTCCACAATGAAATAAGGGGTGAAGCGCGGTGACGCTTCACCCCTCTGTCCTTGGTACCTGAGAGATTACGGCCAGTGCTGCCGGCCGCTGCCCCTTCGGTGGCAGTCTCGCGGGAAGGAATCCAGCGGCTGCGCTCTCCAGAGTGTTTCGTCCGTTGCGGTCCTTTTGCCTGAGCGATTCCGGGTGAATTGCGCCTTCGGCGGCATGAAGGTCATGCGCTCTCCCGCAACGGGAATGCGAACTATACCGAAGAAGCCACGGGCCAGCCAGCCTCGAAATATTTCACGCGGGTCACCTCAGCGTCAATACGCCAGCTTCAGATCGAAGCCCATGGGCCTGATGCCACTCACGGTCAGGGGCAGGCTCAGCGGCTGCTCGCTGAGCGGCGGCAGGCCGGCGGCGATGCGCTGCGGATCGGCGAGGTATTCGCTGGGGGCGAAGCTGCGGCGCGTCAGCGGCTG
>JBGSTQ010000333.1:0-2551 GCA_041736375.1 Thiobacillaceae bacterium | reverse complement strand
CCGCGTCCCAGCCCTGGCGGGCCAGTTCCAGCGCGGCGCGCATGAAGCCGGCATCTTCAGCGTCTTTCAGCAGAAGGGCCTGAGTTTTGGATGATTGGTCTGTCATTCGCGTTTCCTGAACGCCCTTGGCAAAGTGCCTACCGGGGAAGAGTGTAATCTACGCCAGAAAGGCCGGGACAGCCGGCCAGCATGCACGGGATGGAGACTGAATTGTTACTTAACCCATCATTCAAGCGGGTCGCGCCAAAGCGCGCCCCATAACTCAAACCTTGGGCGCCCCCCACTCCAGTAGAGCCATAACTTCATGAGAGAAATCATGTACAGCCAAAGCAGCGCCTTGATCGTATTGGGTCTTTTCATTTTCATGCTGCTTGCCATGGAAATCGGCTTTCGAAGCGGCCGTCGCAAACAGGCGAGCGTGGCCGAAGCGATCACGCAAGCCAATTCCGTTCTGGTCTCGATGCTGGGGCTGCTGGCGCTGCTGCTGGCTTTCACCTTTTCTGCGGCGCTGCAACGCTATGAAGATCGTAGCCAGACGGTCGTGGCCGAGGCCAATGCCATCGGGACCACGTATCTCAGGGCGCGACTTCTTCCCGGGGGGATGCAGGATGACGTGCAGGCACTGCTCCGCCAGTACCTGGATGTTCGCATTCAGGAAGGCCTTGTCGATGCCACTGATCCCGAATTGCACGAATCTCTGCTGCACCAGGCGAAGCTGATGGAGGCACAACTCTGGAACCATGCCGTACGGGCAGCGGAGCTGGACAAAAGCGTCGTCACCAGCGGGCTCTTCATCCAGTCCCTGAATGAACTCATCGATACCTCCAGCACCCGGAATGCCGCCTTGAACCGGCAGGTGCCGGAAATCGTGTTGTTTCTGATGATCGCGACGATCGTTCTGACAACGGCCACGCTCGGCTATGCATCGGGAATTGCCGGGCATCGGGTCACCCTTGCGGCATTCGTTCTGTTGATACTCATCGCCCTGGTCGTCTACCTCATTATCGACCTGGACAGGCCCCGACGCGGCGTCATTCAAGTGAGCCATGAAAGCATGCTGAGCCTTCAGCAAACCATAGGGACCCTGCCGGGCCACATCACCCAGCCCGCCAGTCCACCGAGCGCGCCGCAAGCGTCGCCCCGATGAGTTTCGACTTGGCTGTCGACCACGGGAAGCAGCCCCGGGTTGCACTATGATTCATTGAGGAAAGGCACATTTGAGCGGCGAGGAATTCATGAAGGAGCCAAGCTTTTTAGGGTCAGCGAACGCCTGCCTTGCCAGGACCCCGCAGATACGGCTGCCCCTGGCAACCCGATGTGGCGCATGGTTCGCGGCACTCATGTTTGCAAGTCTTCCCGCGCTCGCCGTTGCCCAATCACCCTGCCCGGGTATTCACGTGCAGATTCAGAACATCAAGAACAGCACCGGAACTGTGGCCTGCGCGCTTTTCGAATCGCCAGAGGGTTTCCCCATCGAGTATCTGCGCTACGCAACCAATATCATGGTGATCAAAATTCGTGACACCCAGGCGCGTTGCGACTTTCTGGACATCCCGCCCGGAACGTATGCGCTTGCCGTCATTCATGATGAAAACATGAACGGCAAGCTGGACACCAACCTGCTGGGCATCCCCAGGGAAGGCTACGGTTTTTCAAACCATGTAAGACGCTTGCTTGGCGCGCCTTCGTTTTCTGCTGCCGGCTTTGAGTACGACGGGCAAAACCTGGGGCTGGAGATCAGCCTGCATTACTGAGCAAGCGTTGCGGGACGTTGAACTGGACCCTTAGCGCGCGGACCGCGGCCCGACTCAAATGTTTTTTGGGGTCAGCGTCATCGTCGCGGCTTGCCCCCCGGTGGCCAAGCGTGGCTTGAATCAGAAATCGACCCATCATTTCTTAGTTACCCATTCCATGGCGATACGGATCGTAAGACTGGGCAGCATCAGGCAACGCGACGAGGGGCTGCGTATCGGAACCGTCCGGCGCCCCCCACGCGGCGTGCGGAAAGAAGCCTATGCGTCGAAAAACATTTATGACGTGTGGTTTCCGAACCTGTCCCCGAGCGAAGCCCTCCTCAAGGAAGCTTTTCCTGTGGCAGACGACAAAAGCTGGCGCACCTTCAAGCGGCGCTTCCTTGCCGAAATGAAGTCGCCTGAAGCGAAGCGGGATCTGGATTTGCTCGCGGCGCTCTCACACCATGCCAACTTCTCCATCGGCTGTTATTGCGAGGACGAAAGCCGGTGTCACCGATCGATCCTGAGAGCGCTTCTCGAAACGAGAGGTGCTGAAATCAAGTGAGAACGGCTCGGATGGCCAGGTGCGCGCCTGCTCACTCAGCCGCACGATACGATCAGCTAGCCGCCAGCTCGTCCCAATCCCGCACGCATCAAGGCGCCGCCCGCTGCGAGGCTCACTGCAAGTAGCGCGGCGAGCGGAACGATCGCAAAGTCGGGCGATTCCATCGCCCACAGGGTGGCGCCGCTGATCAGGCACCAGGCCACCGGGATCGGAAACAGCGCCCACGCCGGCCGCGCGCCCGCCACCAGCAAGA
>JBGSTQ010000291.1:0-3035 GCA_041736375.1 Thiobacillaceae bacterium | reverse complement strand
ATCTATCGAACAGCGTCTCGATCGTCTCCGCGCGGTGCACGCCGAACTGCTGGAACAGGGCATCGAAGACGCGATCGTCGCCGGCGAGCGCGCCGGTGTGCGACTGCACCGCCTTGGCCCCGGTCGCGTGACGCCCCACCTTGACCATGACGATGGGCTTGAAGCGGGACGTCGCGCGCAGCGCGCTCATGAAGCGGCGCGCGTCGCGGATGCCCTCGATGTAGAGGAGGATGCCCTTGGTCTGCGTGTCATAGGCAAGGTAGTCGAGGATTTCGCCGAAATCCAGATCGGCCGACGCGCCGGTGGAAATCACGCTGGAAAAGCCGATGCCGTTGGTCTCCGCCCAGTCCAGCATGGCGGTGCACAGCGCGCCGGACTGCGACACCAGCGCGAGGTCGCCGGACAGTGTCGCACCCTGGCTGAAGGTGGCATTGAGGCCGATGGCAGGCCGCTGGATGCCAAGACAATTGGGGCCGATGAAGCGGATGCCGTATTTCTTCGCCACCGCCTTCACGCCCTCTTCCAGCGCCGCACCCTCGTTGCCCACTTCGCGAAAGCCGGCGGACAGCACGATGGCATGGTGGATGCCGCGCTTGCCGCATTCCTCCATGATCCGCGCCACGGTCGGCGCCGGGGTGGCGATCAACGCCAGTTCCGGGACATCCGGCAAGTCGCTGGCCGAGGCGTAGCAGCGTTCGCCAAAAATCATCTCGTGCTTGGGGTTGACCGGATAGACCTCGCCCTTGTAGCCGGATTTCCGCAGGTTCCGGAACAGGATTCCTGCGACCGAGTCCTCGCGCTCGCTGGCGCCGAAGACCGCAACCGAGCGGGCGTTGAAGAGGGGATGAAGATAGTGTTGGGACATGATTCGATTTCAGGTTTGCTTCAGGTACGGACAGTATCCGCGACGTCGTCGGGGCATGGCGCCCCGTACCCCCCATGCTAAGCCAGGCCGTGTTACAGCGCCATCGCGCCGGGCGTATAGTTGAATTATTTTTTCACCTTCGCCGCGCATGCATACCGCCTACATCACCCACCCCGAATGCCTCAAGCACAACATGGGCGACTGGCATCCGGAGAGCCCCCTGCGCCTGCGCGCCATCGACGACCGGCTGCACGCTGCCCACCTGTTCGATTACCTGGCCCACCATGAAGCGCCGCTGGTGCATCGCAGCCAGTTGCTGCGGGTGCATGACGCCGCCTATATCGATTTTGTCGAGGCGTCGTCACCCTACGACGGCACCCGGGCGCTGGACCCCGACACCAGCATGAACCCGCACACCCTGGACGCCGCCTACCATGCCGCCGGCGGCGCGGTGGTCGCGGTGGATCTGGTCATGAGCAAGTGGGCAGGAAACGCCTTCGTCGCCTGCCGGCCACCGGGTCATCACGCCACCCGCAACCAGGCCATGGGCTTCTGCATCTTCAACAACGTCGCCGTGGCGGCCGCGCACGCCGTCGAGGCGCACGGACTGGAACGGGTCGCCATCGTCGATTTCGACGTGCACCACGGCAACGGCACCGAGGATATTTTCCGCGACGATGGACGCGTGATGCTCTGTTCCACCTTCCAGCATCCCTTCTACCCCCACTGCGGCGCCGACACCTCCAGCGAACACATCGTCAACGTGCCGCTGCCCGCCGGCACCACCGGCCCTGCCTACCGCGAAGCCTTCACCCAGCGGATCATGCCGCGCCTGGAAGCCCACCGCCCGCAGATGCTGTTTTTCTCCGCCGGATTCGACGGCCACCGCGAGGACGACATGGCGCAGTTCGGCCTGGTGGAAGCGGATTACGTCTGGATCACCGAACAGGTGATGGGCGTGGCGGCACGCCACGCCGAAGGGCGCATCGTCTCGGTGCTGGAGGGCGGCTACGACCTCAGTTCCCTGGGGCGCAGCGTGGCGGCGCACATCAAGACCCTGGCGGATCTGTGAAGCCCGCGGTCAGCGTCTTCGCCGACCGTTCACCAGGGCAACAAAAAACGGGCGCCGACTCTTCAGTCGTGCGCCCGTCTTCCTGCTGCAGCCGTTCACATCAGTACTTGATGCTGAGCCCCTTCTGCGCCGCAAAGTACGCCGCCAGATCAGCCATGTCCGCGTCGGACAGGTTGGCCACCTGACCGGCCATGATGGGGTTCTTGCGCTTGCCGGACTTGTAGTCCTTCAGGACATGATAGAGATAGTCGCGTTGCTGCCCTGCCAGGATGGGGAAACCGGGCGTGGTGCTGACGCCGTCGGCGCCGTGGCATGCCGCGCAGGCGGCCGATTTGGCCTTGCCCGCCTCGGCGTTGCCCTTGGCCTCAACCTGAAGCGAAAAGCCCAGGGCGAGGGCGGCGAGAATGAGTGTGGTTTTTTTCATCTGTTTTCTCCCCTGCTCACTTGGCCGGACCGCTGTAGGACGAGGCGTAGTAGGCCGCCAGATCCTGCATGTCCTGATCCGACAGGCTGGCGGCGATGCCCTTCATGCTCGGGTGGCTGCGTTCGCCGCTTTTGTAGGCCTGCAGGGCGGCGACGATGTAATCCGCATGCTGCCCGCCGAGTTTCGGCACGCTGTAAACACCGGGGTAGGCGGTGCGCCATCCGGGGATGCCGTGGCATCCGGCGCACATGGAATTTTTCTGTCGTCCGGCCTGCGGGTCGCCCGCCGCCTGGACAGGTACGGCCAGGGTCAACAGCACGGCCGCGCACAGCGTCATCGTTGTGTGTCTCATCTTCCTCGCTCTCTCTGGTTGAGTTGTTTTCAGGCCCCCGTCTGATGCAGGGTTTGCGCAGGATTATAGAGCCGTGCCGCGTGGCTGTTAAGTACAATCTCGCCGGAAAAGCCTTTGTTGACAGGCAGTTATATACTATTCGCTAATATGCTTATGGATAAACCGTGATCGATCTCCAGTCCTGCCCGTTGTGGCTTTACCGGCTGTTGCCCTTCCTGCGCTGGTGGCCCCGGGTCGACGCGACAACCCTCAAGGCGGACGCGCTAGCCGCGCTCACCGGCGCAATGATCGTGCTGCCGCAGGCGGTCGCCTTCGCCACCAT
>JBGSTQ010000243.1:0-11130 GCA_041736375.1 Thiobacillaceae bacterium | reverse complement strand
AGGTCGAGCACGCCGCGGTCGGCTGCGATCACCTCGCCCAGCGGCGCCAGCGTGCGCTGCAGTTCCCATCCCACCTGGCCATTGACGCCGGTGAGCAGGATTTTCACGCAAACACCTCGCACTGATCGAGGGGCAGACCGGCCTGGTCCTTGGCGGAGAGCAGCGGCAAGCCGTCCAGCGGCCAGGAAATGGCCAGCGCCGGATCGTTCCACCGCAGGCAGCGCTCGAACGGCGGCGCATAGTAATCGGTGGCCTTGTAAAGGAATTCGGCGTAGTCGGACAACACCAGAAAACCGTGCGCAAACCCCGGCGGTATCCACGCCATCTCGTGCGACTCGGCCGACAGACGCATCGTGGCGACGCGGCCGAAATGCGGCGAACTGCGGCGCAGGTCGACCGCCACGTCGAATACCTCGCCCGCCACCACGCGCACCAGCTTGCCCTGCGGCTGCTGGATTTGATAATGCAGCCCGCGCAGCACGCCCTTCGCCGAGCGCGAATGATTGTCCTGCACGAAGTCGGCGTCGATGCCGAATTCGGCAAAAGCCTTGCGGTTGTAGCTCTCGAGAAAGAAGCCGCGCGCGTCGCCGAAGACCTTGGGCCGCAGCAGCAGAACCTCGGGATGCTGGGTCGCGATGACTTGCATCAGAACACCCGGTCGTTCAGCACGTCCATCAGATAGCGCCCGTAGCCGTTCTTCATCAGCGGCTGCGCCAGCGCCTGCAGCTGGGCGGCGTCGATGAAGCCCTGACGGTAGGCGATTTCCTCGGGACAGGCGATCTTCAGGCCCTGGCGCTTCTCGATGGTCTGGATATAGAGCGCCGCCTCGATCAGCGAATCGTGGGTACCGGTGTCGAGCCAGGCCTGTCCGCGCCCCATCACCTGGACATCGAGTTCGCCCCATTCCAGGTACTGGCGGTTGACGTCGGTGATTTCGAGTTCGCCGCGCGCCGACGGTTTCAGCGCACGGGCGACGTCGATCACCCGGTTGTCGTAGAAATATAGGCCGGTGACGGCGTAGCGCGACTTCGGCTGCGCGGGCTTCTCTTCCAGGCTGACGGCATGACCGGCGGCATCGAACTCGACCACGCCGTAGCGCTCGGGATCCTGCACCGGGTAGGCGAATACCGTGGCGCCTGTTTGTCTGGCACTGGCGGCCTTGAGGTCGCCCCCCAGATCGTGACCGTAGAATATGTTGTCGCCCAGCACCAAAGCGCTGGGGTCCTGGCCGATGAAATCGCTGCCGATGAGGAAGGCCTGCGCCAGTCCCTCGGGTGCGGCCTGCACGGCGTAGCGGATGTTCAGGCCCCACTGCGCACCGTCGCCGAGCAGCTGCTCGAAACGCGGCGTGTCCTGCGGGGTGGAAATCAGGAGGATGTCGCGGATCCCGGCCAGCATCAGCGTGGTCAGGGGGTAATAAACCATCGGCTTGTCGTACACCGGCAGCAGCTGCTTGGAGACCGCCTGGGTGATGGGGTACAGGCGGGTGCCGGAACCGCCGGCGAGGATGATGCCCTTGCGCGCGCTCATGCCGCGTTGCCTGCGTAGTTTTTGGAAACCCAGTGACGGTATTCGCCGCTGGTGACGCGGGCAACCCAGTCCTGGTTGTCCAGATACCAGGCGACCGTCTTCCTGATGCCGCTCTCGAAGGTCTCTTTCGGCGTCCAGCCAAGCTCGCGTTCGATCTTGCCGGCGTCGATCGCGTAGCGCTGGTCGTGACCGGGACGATCCTTGACGAACGTCATCAGGCTGGCGTGCGGCATCACCGGCGAGCCGGGATGCAGTTCGTCGAGAATGGCGCAGAGGGTTTTCACCACCTCGAGATTGGTCTTTTCGTTGCAGCCGCCAATGTTGTAGGTCTCTCCCACCCGCCCGGCTTCCAGCACCCGGCAAATCGCGCTGCAATGGTCGCTGACATAGAGCCAGTCGCGGACGTTGCTGCCGTCGCCGTAGATCGGCAGTGGTTTGCCCGCCAGCGCATTGTGGATGACCAGCGGGATGAGCTTTTCGGGAAACTGCAACGGCCCGTAGTTGTTCGAGCAGTTGGTGGTCAGCACCGGCAGGCCGTAGGTGTGGTGATAAGCCCGCACCAGATGATCCGAGGCGGCTTTCGACGCCGAATACGGACTGTTCGGCGCATACGGAGTGGTTTCGGAAAACGCCGGATCCTTGGGTCCGAGCGAGCCGTACACCTCGTCGGTCGAGACATGCAGAAAACGGAACGCCGCCTGCTCGTCGACGGGCAGCCGGGTCCAATACGCGCGCACCGATTCCAGCAGGTTGAAGGTACCGACGACATTGGTCTGGACAAAGTCGGCCGGTCCGTGGATCGACCGGTCGACGTGGCTCTCGGCGGCAAAATTGATCACCGCCCGGGGTCGATGCTCCCGCAACAGCGCGTCGACCCGATCACGATCCCCGATGTCGCCCTGCACGAATACATGCCGCGCATCACCGTGCAAGGATTTCAGGCTTTCCAGATTGCCCGCATAGGTCAGCTTGTCCAGATTGACGACGGGCTCATCGCTTGCCGCCAGCCAGTCCAGCACGAAATTGGCGCCGATGAAGCCGGCGCCACCAGTCACAAGTATCATTTGAGCCATCAGTTGGCAGGTTTTTCGTCAGCTTTTTCGCTGTCAGCCTTTTCCTTATCGGCCATGCCCTCGCCAACTTTTGCTTCCGTTGCCGGCGCATAGCCGGTTGCGTATTCAATTTTGGCGGCTCCACGCAGCTTCTTCAGATCCGCTTCCATCATGTCCTTGCGTTTCTGCGTCATCAGGGCCCGTTCGATGGCGTTGCGCGCCTGTTCCAACGTCACAGGCTGAAGCTGGCTTTCCTGCAACTGCTGGATGACCACATGCCCGGGCCGCCCCGGCAGGACCGCCACCTGGCCGTCCCTCATCTGGCTGAGGCGAGCCAGCAGCGGGGCCGGGATCTGCTCGGCCGGCTTGACCGCCACCGCGCTCTTGCCCTCGATGCCCTGCTCCTTGACCCAGTTGACGAAATCACCCAGGGATTGGCTGGTCTTGAGCTTGTTCTCGACGTCGGACAGGCGCGATGCATCAACCTGCAGGTCGAGTTCCTGGATGCGATAAATCCGGCGCTGCGAGAAAAGTTCGGGGTGCTGGTTGAAGTAATCGGTGATTTCAGTGTCCGAGGGCTTGGCGACATCCTTGAGGCTGCGCTCCGCATAGGCTTCCGCCAGCACCTGGCGGCTGGCGTGCGCCATCGCGATTTCCACCGCGGGTTCCTTGTCCAGACCGGCCTTCTGGGCCGCCTGAACCACCAGACGCTGATCGATCAGGGCCTGCAACAGCTTGGTCTTGGCCTCGGCGGTCTGGGCCGCGTTCAAGTCGCCCAGCCGAGCAAGCGCCAGGTTCAACTCGGCTTCGCTGATCTTGTCGCCGGCGATTGTCGCCACCGTTTCGCTCTTCGCGCTGGTAGCGGGTTTTTCACAGCCGGACAACAGCACGGCGAGGGCGGTCAGGGCGATTAGCGAAGCATGGCGGGGGTTCATGAGCACTCCGGGTAGAAGGATTAGGTGCCGTATGGTGCGGGATTCTGCGGAACTCGGCAAGCGCGCCTGTAAGAAAGCCACAGATGCAAAAAGGGCGGCCTGAGCCGCCCTTTTCCTCCGAGCATTTGCAGACGATCAGCCAAACGTGTCCGCGGTAATGCTGGCATACCAGCCTTTCGCAAAGCCCGCTTCCTGAGCGCGGAAGAGCTCCGGTACCGTTGCCGGGCTGACCCCGCCGGCACCCTTGACGCCGTCGAGCACGCCATTCTCGCCGAGGCGGTAGACCGCGGCGATGCTGATGCCGTACTCGGGTCCCACCAGGCTGTAGCAGGTGTTGACGTGCGAGGGAGTCGGCAGCTTGGCACCACGGAACAGCGAAACGATGGCCGCTGCGGTCATCTTGGCGATGTTGTTCGCGGCATGGCCCGACTTCGGCAAGGCACCGGCCACCGCGGAGTCGCCGATCACGTGGACGTTCGGCGCCAGCGTGGACTCGAAGGTATGCTGGTTCACCGGGCACCACCCGGACTCGTTGGCAAGCCCCGATGCGGTGGCGATGCTGCCCGCCCGCTGCGGCGGAATGATGTTCACCACATCGGCCTTGTGGGTTTCACCGTCATCGGTATAAACAGTGCGGGTCTTCGCGTCGACTCGCTGAACCTTGCCGCCCTTGGAAGCGGGAACCCACTCGATCATGCCGGGATAGAGTTCGTTCCAGGCACTCAGGAACAGTCCCTGCTTGGAGAAGGCTTCCTTGGCATCGAGGATCAGGATCTTCGACTTGGGTTTGTTGGTCTTGAGGTAGTGGGCGATCATGCTCGCGCGCTCCGGCGGGCCGGGTGGGCAACGGAAAGGCATGGGCGGGGGATTGATGATGACCGTACCACCGTCGGGCATGGCGTGCAGCTGCTTCTGCAGCAGCACGGTCTGCGGACCGGCCTTCCAGGCGTGGGGGACCAGCTGGCTGGCCGCCTCGTCGTAGCCTTCGATGGCGTTCCAGCGGAAATCGATCCCCGGCGAAACCACCAGGCGATCGTACTCGACGGTCTTGCCACTGCTAAGCGTAACGGTCCGCTTGGCCGCATCGACGGCGGTTACCCGATCATGTACCACATTGACGCCATGCTTGCTGCGCAGGGCGCTGTAATTCTGGGTGATGTCTTCCATCTTCTTCAGGCCGCCGAGCACCCAGTTGCTGCCCGGACAGGTAATGAAGTTGGCGTTCTGCTCGATCATGGTGACATTCAGCGACGGATCATAGATGCGCAGATATTTGGCACAGGTCGCGCCGCCGAAGCCCCCGCCGATCACCACCACACGCGGTGCGGCCTTGGCAGCTGCTTTGGGAACCGTTTCGCAGCCGGTCAGGCCCATGGCTGACATGGCGCCGCTCGCGCCCAGCAGCTTTACAAAATTCCTACGTGAAATTCCAGCCATTTTCATTTTCCTCGCTTCTGAAGATTGCCAAGGTACTGCGCGACTTCCTTGATCTCGTCGTCGGTATAGCCGCTGGCGTGGCGGCCCATTACCGTCGATGCACGCTGCCCCGACCGGAAGCCCTGCAGGATGCTGATCATGCGGTCGGCCGAAATCTCGTTGATGCTGGGGATCTCACCCGGGCTGACGCCCTGGGGACCGTGGCAGGTGAAGCAGGTCGTGGCGATGATGGCAGCGCGCGATATTTCCTGCGCCTGGGCTGCCGTTATACCGAGCAACCCGGCCGCAGCAATCACTGCGGCAGTGATGCCCTTCTGGTATTTCCTTGTTAATCCCATACAAGTGTCCTTTCTAAAGTGACTGCATTGAGTGATATCGCATGAACCGCAGGCACAGCACGATCATGCGCTGATGCGCCTTGCGTCTCAGATATCGACGCCGTAATTGATTTCCTGGCCCAATTTGTTACCCGCGGCTTCCTTGTAAGCCTTCTCCTTGGCCGCCAGTTCCTTCGCCAGTTTTGCTTCCAGGGCGCGCTGGGCTTCGATCGCTGCAAGCCTTTCACGCTCGGCCTTGGCCGCGCGTTCCTCGGCGTCCTTGCGGGCCTGTGCCAAAGCGGCCTCCATGGCCTGACGCTTCTTGGCCTCCTTGACCTGAGCGAGTTCTTCAGCGTCCCGCTTCGCCTGCTCGCGCGCCCGTTCGGCCTCACGCTTGCGTTCGGCCTCCTGTTTGGCTTCCAGGGCCGCTCGCTGACGGCGGGCTTCACGCATGGCCTGGATGTCGGCCTTGATCTGGGCGCCGGTCTGACGAATACGTTCGCTCGCCGCATCCAGGGCATCCTGGGAAACGGAAGCTCCGGACGGTTGTGTGCCCTTGTCGGCTTCGGCGGCGGTGGCGTTTCCACAGACCGTCAGGAAAGCCATCAGGGCGGTAAGGACTGCAAGAGATGCCTTGTGCGTGTTCATGTTCAGTCAATCTAAAGGTTGAAGGGCAAAATCAGCGTCCTGCCGGCTACGCCTCAATACACGGGTTCAGGGATCGAGCCCGGCCGCAGACGCGTGAAAAACAACTGCTTGGGAAGGGGTTACGGTATCTTTTAACCACATCTTTAGAGGCCAGGAGGACGCGAGCTGATTTTTTGCAAAGCAGGCCAGAGCGAGGATTTCAGCCGTTCCCGGGACGAGATTCCCAAGCGGAAACGTCCGGTCATGTCTGAGACCGCAATGAAACGGCTGTTTTGGTAGTCGTCTGGACAGGTCCTGCCCGCCCCGATTGCGCGGTCGGCAGACGCTCAGTCCCTGGACCTGTGGTGTGATGCAAGCAGCGTCAGCCGGTGCACGGTGACGTAAGAATGAAAATGGAGGCCTGATCCATCAGGCCTCCATCATCGGTGATTCCGGGTTGGTTGTCGGCTGCCCTTGAGGCGCCCGGTCGCGAACCTTGAACGAGCCGCCTACATGCCCTCGACAAACCTCGGACCGCTGGACTCGCGCGCTTTTTTCAGCGCAAGCGCCGCCTTCTCCTTGGCTGCCTGTTGTCTTGCAATTTCCTCCTGCTCGACGTTGTTGGGGTCGTCGGCAAATCCCGGCCCACTCGACGCAAGTGCTTCTTTCAAGGCACGCGCCGACCTTTCCCTGGCCTCCAGGATCTTGGCAGCCTCTTCTTCCCGGGCACGTTCCTCCGCCAGGACCTTCTGGCGCTCGCGCTCCGCTTTTTTCTCGCGCTCGGCGGCTTCCCGACGGGCCTGAGCCTGCGCGCTCTCCAGTGCCTGGCGATGTTTGGCTTCCTTGGCGGCAGCCAGTTGTTCCTCGTCTATTTTTGCCTGTTTGCTGGCCTGCTCGGCTTCCTTCCTGCGGTCCGCTTCGAGCCTGACTTCCAGTGCCTCACGTTTTTGGCGAGCCTTGCGGACTTCTTCCATGTCAGCCTTGATCTGCTGGGCGGTCTGGCGAATGCGTTCACTCGCCGCAGTCAGGGCGTCACCGGAAACCGGCTGGATGGATGCAACTTTATCTAATGGCTTGGCGCTATCGGCCGCGATTGCGTCTTCACTGACCTGCAACAACGTCATCAGGGCAACGGCCGCGGCAAGGGATGCGTGATGGGGTTTCATTGGCGCTCCTCGTATAGTTGGTTGTGCAATGACGTTGCAGCCCGCCGGGGTCGCCTGATTTCAACGGAGACGAAATCAGGGCAATGCCCATGGATGCAACCGCCCACCCTATTAGGGATAACAGGGTTTACGGCATCGATTACACAAACTTTACGGTTTTACGCCGGAACCGCTTCCTCGAACTCGAGACGAACTTTATCGTTGTCGTCGACATCGACCACCACGTGCCCGCCCTGCGCCAGTCTGCCGAACAGCAACTCGTCGGCCAGCGCCTTGCGGATGGTGTCCTGGATCAGGCGCGCCATCGGCCGCGCGCCCATCTGCGGGTCGAAACCCTGCTTCGCCAGATAGCGCTTGAGCGCCTCGGTGAAGCTGACCTCGACCTTCTTCTCGTGCAGCTGTTCTTCCAGCTGCATCAGGAACTTGTCGACCACCTGCATGATGATCGGCTCCGAGAGCGGCGCGAACGGGATGATCGCGTCGAGCCGGTTGCGGAACTCGGGCGTGAACATGCGCCGAATTTCGCTCATTTCATCCCCGGTCTGGCGCGAACCGGAAAAGCCGATCGTCGCCTTGTTGAGCATTTCGGCGCCGGCATTGGTGGTCATGATCAGCACCACGTTGCGGAAATCCGCCTTGCGGCCGTTGGTATCGGTCAGCGTACCGTGGTCCATCACCTGCAGCAGGACGTTGAAAATATCCGGGTGAGCTTTCTCTACTTCATCCAATAAAACAACCGCATAGGGATGTTTGTTGATAGCTTCTGTCAAGAGCCCACCCTGGTCGAAACCGACATAACCGGGCGGCGCGCCGATCAGCCGTGACACGGCATGGCGCTCCATGTATTCGGACATGTCGAAGCGGATCAGTTCGACCCCCAGCACATACGCCAGCTGGCGCGCCACTTCGGTCTTGCCGACGCCGGTGGGGCCGGAAAACAGGAAATTGCCGATCGGCTTCTGCGGATTGCCGAGCCCGCTGCGCGACATCTTGATCGCAGTGGCGAGCGCGTCGATCGCGGCGTCCTGGCCGAAAACCACCGCCTTGAGGTCGCGATCCAGCGTTTTCAGCGAATTCTTGTCGTCGGAGGACACGCTCTTCGGCGGAATGCGTGCGATCTTGGCGATGATGTCCTCAATCTCGCGCGGCGTGATCACGCGTTTCTGCTTCGACTTCGGCAGAATGCGCTGCGCCGCGCCTGCCTCGTCGATGACGTCGATGGCCTTGTCGGGCAGATGGCGGTCGCTGATGTAGCGCGCCGAAAGCTGGGCGGCGGTGGTCAGCGCCGCCGAGGTGTACTTGACGCCATGGTGGTCCTCGAAACGCGATTTCAGTCCGCGCAGGATCGCCACGGTTTCGCTGACCGACGGTTCAGGCACGTCGATTTTCTGAAAACGCCTTGAAAGCGCGTGATCTTTCTCGAAAATACCGCGATATTCGGTGTACGTGGTGGCCCCGATACAGCGCAACTGGCCCGAAGAAAGCGCCGGCTTGAGCAGGTTGGACGCATCCAGGGTGCCGCCCGATGCGGCACCGGCACCGATCAGGGTATGGATCTCGTCGATGAAGAGGATCGCCTTCGGGTTGTCGGTCAGCTGCTTCAGCACGCCCTTCAGACGCTGCTCGAAGTCGCCGCGGTACTTGGTCCCGGCCAGCAACGCGCCCATGTCGAGTGCGAAGACAGTGCTCTGCGCGAGGATTTCCGGCACCGACCCCTCGATGATGCGGCGTGCCAGGCCCTCGGCGATCGCCGTCTTGCCCACCCCGGCCTCGCCCACCAGCAACGGATTGTTCTTGCGCCGGCGGCACAGGGTCTGGATCACGCGCTCGAGTTCGGTCTCGCGGCCGATCAGCGGATCGATCTTGCCGGCCAGCGCCTGGGTGTTGAGATTCTGCGCGAAGCTGTCGAGCGGCGACGCCGGAGCCGGTTCGGAACTCGTTTCGCTCGACTCATCCTGGCGGACCGGTTCGCTCTGCGCTGCCTTGGTGATGCCGTGGGAAATGAAGTTGACGATATCCAGCCGGGTTACGCCCTGCTGGCTGAGGAAATAGACCGCGTGCGAATCCTTCTCGCCGAATACCGCCACCAGCACGTTGGCGCCGGTGACTTCCTTCTTGCCTGAAGACTGCACGTGCAGGATGGCACGCTGGATCACCCGCTGAAATCCCAGGGTCGGCTGGGTATCCACCTCGTCGGTCCCCGCCACCTTGGGGGTGTGCTCCTCGATGAAATTTCCGAGCTGCTCGCGCATGTCCTCGATTTTTGCGCCGCAGGCACGCAGCACCTCGACCGCCGAAGGGTTGTCCAGCATCGCCAGCAACAGGTGTTCCACCGAGATGAACTCATGGCGCTTCTGACGGGCATCCATGAATGCCATGTGCAGCGTGACTTCGAGTTCCTGGGCGATCATCTAGTTCTCCTCCATCGTACATTGCAGCGGGTGTTGGTGTTGCCGCGCAAAATCCACAACCTGTTCGACCTTGGTGTGGGCAATATCCTTGGGAAATACCCCGCAGACACCGACCCCTTCAGTATGCACTTTGAGCATGATTTGTGTAGCCCGTTCTCGATCGATACCAAAAAACTTTTGCAAAACATGGACCACGAATTCCATCGGCGTGTAGTCGTCATTCAGCAGCAGGACCTTGTACAAAGGTGGGGGCTTGACCCGTGTCGCGACGGGTTCCAGCAAGGTGCCGCCTTCTCGCTTTGTCGCCATTAGTTTTTTCTTGCCTCGGTAAACGATATCAATATTGCTGGGATGCGCGGATTTTTCAAGCCCGCAGGCAGTAGGGCCAAACCGCGGCACGACGAAGCGCGCCACCCCGCTACTCCTGTATCGGCCACGCGTAATAAAACACGAGACAGGCGGGACGCGCCGAACTGATCCTGCGCCCAGCCAAGCCTTGGGCGCCATGTCTTCAAGGGTGGATCACGACCAGTACTTCGCCTTGTCGGGCAGCACCCAGCGCACCCCGCCGCGAGGATCTTCGCGGTCGCCCTGGTAGCGGGGAATCAGATGGATGTGCAGGTGCGCTACGGTTTGCCCGCCGGCCGGGCCATGGTTGATGCCGATGGTGTAGCCGTCCGGCTGGTGGCGGCTGTCGAGAATCGCCTTGGCCTGCGTCAACGCCCTGATCAGGGCCTGCTGCTCTTCCTCGGTCGCCTCGAACAGGGTGGCGAAATGGCGGCGCGGAATGATGACGGTGTGGCCGGGCGAGACCGGAAAACCGTCCTTGTAGATCACGGTCAACTCATTCTCGGCGAGGATGCGGGCCGGGTCCAGATTGCAGAAGGGACAGGGTTTGGCGGCAGACGGATTCATGTAAAAGCGAGTCGGGTTGAAGAGCCGCCAGTTTACCCGACGCCCCGCTCACGCAAGGCTCGCCCCCCCTTATGCAGTGTGGTCGCCCGGCGGATGGCGCTGCCAGATCAGGCTGCCGTCGCGCCATACTTCCCGCACCCGGTGGAACGGGATGTTGTGGGACACGCCCTCCTCGTCCAGGAGATCGAAAAAGCTCGGATTGTCGGCGTCCCAGCTGATTTCGCGCAGGTCGGCGTGCCGCACCCTGCCCGCCACCCGGTCCCAGTAGCCAATGACAAAGCGGCTGCCGGCGTAATGCGCGTCCCAGCGGATGCGTGACAGGAGTTCGTGGATGGGAATCATCTCAGCGTGACACCGCGCGAACGCCGTGCAGGCGCACCCGTCCAGGCTGGCCGGTCTCGCCCTCGATCACGACGGAAACCGGCAGAAAATGCCCGATCAGTTCGGCATTGCTGCGCAGGTGCTGGCTGATGCGGCAGACGGACAACTCCGACTGCCCGGGAACCAGTACCAGCGGCAGCAGCAGCTGGTCGGCCAGCCAGGCGTCGATGGCGCCACCCGCTTCGATATCCGCACGCAGTTCATCGACCGCTTCGTCAGCCACTTTTTCCGCACGCTTGTGCAGCGCGCCCAGCGCGAAGGCGCAGCAGCGGCCGGATTCGAATTGCGCCTGCAGCACGATGAAGGTTCCGGGCGAAGCGGCGGGCACTTCGGCAACCTCGATCTCGACCGGCACCCCG
>JBGSTQ010000239.1:0-3558 GCA_041736375.1 Thiobacillaceae bacterium | reverse complement strand
AGCTCGGCCGGCATCAGGCTCTGGGCGCCGCGCAGGCCGACGGCGTCGAGCTTCATCAGCACCAGGTCGTGGATCAGCTCTTCCGGCAGGTCGGTGTGCTCGCGCATCGGATAGGCAATGTTGTCGAACACCGACAGATCGGTGAACAGCCCGCTGACCTGGAACATCATGCCCATCTTGCGCCGCAGGGCGTAGAGTTCCCGTGGCTTGAGGCGGTTGATCTCCTGGCCGTCGACCCGGACGCTGCCGCGCGCGGGCCTGAGCTGGCCGCCCAGATGGCGCAGAAGGGTACTCTTGCCGCATCCGCTGACCCCCAGGATGGCGACGACCTTGCCGCGCGGAATTGCGAGATTGATGCCCTTGAGCACCTCCAGGGTGCCGTAGGAGAAGTGGAGATCGCTGATCTCCACCAGATTCTGTTGTTCTGCTTTCACTGCCCGGCTTTCAGGAACGTACGGTGACATTGTAGTCCGGCAGCGGAACCGGGGAATCGCCTGGCTTCCTCAGACAGCCTGCAGCAGCGCTTGCGGCGACTCCAGCACCGTCTTCACCGCGACCAGGAACTGCACTGCGTCGCGGCCGTCGATCAGCCGGTGGTCGTAGGTCAGCGCCAGATACATCATTGGCCGGATCACCACCTGGCCGTTGTCGGCCACCGGACGCTCCTGAATGGCGTGCATGCCGAGGATCGCCGACTGCGGCGGATTGAGGATGGGGGTGGAGAGGAGCGAACCGAACACGCCGCCGTTGGTGATGGAGAACGTGCCGCCGGAAAGCTCCTCGAGGGTGAGCCTGGCCTCGCGTGCGCGGCTGGCGAAGTCGGCGATGGCCGCCTCGATTTCGGCTGGTGACAGCGTCTGCGCCCGCCGCAGGATCGGCACCACCAGGCCGCGCGGACTGGAGATGGCGATGCCGATGTCGACGTCGTCGTGCCAGACGATATCGTTGCCGTCGATGGCGGCATTGACGACGGGAACCTGCCGCAGCGCCGCGCACACCGCACGCACGAAGAACGACATGTAGCCGAGCTTGACGCCATGTTTGACCTCGAACTCGGCCTTGAAGCGCTGGCGCAGCTCGTTGACCGGCTGCATGTTCACCTCGTTGAAGGTGGTGAGCATCGCGGCGGTATGCTGCGCCGCGACCAGCCGTTCGGCGACGCGCTGGCGCAGGCGCGACATCGGCTCACGTCGACTCGGGGTGGGCAATGCGTTTGCCCCTTTGTCCCCGACAGGGGGCTCCGCCTTGATGGTGGAGGGTTGCCCCCGTTCGGGGATAAAGGGTGGGGGTGGGATGACCGCACCGGCTGAAGCGTATGAGTTGGGCGCCGTTCTTTCACCCTCTCCCCCACCCTCCCCCGTTATGTCCCGCAGGGACGATATCCCTTTGGGCGAGGGGGAGGGCGTTGTCCGTGGTTCGGCTGGCGGGTTCTCCTGAGCAACCCGCTCTGGCTGTACCTGCGTGCTCGCCACCACGCCCTCGCCGGTCTCGATCACCGCCACCACTTCCTCGGCCTTGACCGTCGTGCCCTCGGGCTGGCGAATTTCGACCAGCGTCCCGGAAGCCGGCGCGGGAATCTCCAGGATCACCTTGTCGGTTTCGAGGTCCACCAGGGTATCGTCGCGCGCCACCGTCTCGCCCACCTGCTTGCGCCACGGCAACAGGGTGCCGCTGGCCACCGAGTCGGACAGCATCGGCACGCGCACATCAATCTTCATACGGGGTCTCCAGCGCATCGGTCAGCAGGGCGTCGAGTTCCGCCTTGTGGCGTGAGGCATATCCCGATGCCGGCGCGGCGGCGGGGGGGCGTCCGGCATAGTGAAAGCGTCGCCCGACCGGTGCGCAGTGGTTGAGGTGGTGCAGGGTCTGGAACCATGCGCCCTGGTTCATCGGTTCCTCCTGCGCCCAGACGAAGGTGTCGGCGTGCGGATAGGCATTCAGCACCGCGCGGAAAACGTCTTCCGGGAACGGATAGAGCTGCTCGATCCGCACCAGCGCGACATCGTCGAGGCTGCGCTCGGCACGCGCCGCTTCGAGATCGAACCACACCCGCCCGCTGCAGGCCACCACGCGTGTCGCCTGGCGCGGTGCGCGCGCGTCGTCGATCACCGGACGAAACGCGCCGCCACTCAGATCCGCGAGCGACGAGGTCGATGACGGATGGCGCAGCAGGCTCTTCGGACTCAGAATCACCAGCGGTTTCCTCACCGGACGCACGATTTGCCGCCGCAGCAGATGGAACATCTGCGACGGCAGGGTCGGCACGCAGACCTGGATGTTGTCCTGCGCGCACAACTGCAGATAGCGCTCGAGACGGGCAGAGGAATGCTCCGGTCCCTGCCCTTCGAAGCCGTGCGGCAGCATCAGCACGAGTCCGCACAGGCGCCCCCATTTGGCCTCGCCGCTGGTAATGAACTGGTCGATCACCACCTGCGCGCCGTTGGCGAAGTCGCCGAACTGCGCCTCCCACACCACTAGGGTGTCGGGGTCGGCGGTGGCGTAGCCGTATTCGAAGGCCAGCACTGCTTCCTCCGACAGCAGCGAGTCGATGACGGTGAAGTTGCCCTGGCGCTCATGGATGTGTTCGAGCGGAATGTAGACGCCGCTCTGGCGGCGCTCGCGCTTCTGGTCGTGCCACACCGCGTGGCGGTGGAAGAAGGTGCCGCGCGCCGAATCCTGCCCCGACAAGCGGACGTTGTGGCCGGCATCCAGCAAGCTGGCGTAGGCCAGCGTTTCAGCATAGCCCCAATCCACCGGCAGTTCGCCCGCACGCATCCTGCGACGGTCGTCCAGCACCTTCTGCACCCGTGGATGGAGTTCGATTTCATGCTGCAGGGTGGTGATGCGCTCGCCGAGAAAATCCAGTCGCTGCGCCGGCACCGTGGTCGGCACGTCGCCAGCAGGAGAGCCCCTGAAGCGCCCCCAGTTCATGCCGAAGACCTGCTTGAAATCCGACAACGCGGGCGGGCTCAGCGATTCGCCGTGCTCCAGTCGCTCGCGGCAGTCATCCACCAGATCATCGGCCTGGGCCTGGGTCAGCACGCCCTCATCGACCAGCCGCTGCGCATAAAGGGTGCGCGTGCTGGGATGGGCCTGGATGCGGCGGTACATCAGCGGCTGGGTGGCGAGCGGCTCGTCCTGCTCGTTGTGGCCATGGCGGCGGTAGCACACCAGGTCGATGAAGCAGTTCTTGTGGAAGGTATAGCGGTAATCGACCGCCGTCTGCACCGCGAAGGCCACCGCCTCGGGATCGTCGCCGTTGACGTGCAGCACCGGCGACTCGACCATCTTCGCCACGTCGGTGCAGTACAGCGTCGAACGCACATCGCGCGGATCGGACGTGGTGAAGCCGATCTGGTTGTTGATCACCACATGGATCGCGCCGTTGTTGCGGAAGCCGCGCGTCTGCGACATGTTGAGGCTTTCCATCACCACGCCCTGCCCCGACAGCGCGGCATCGCCGTGCATGATCACCGGCACCACCTCGTAGCCGAGCACGTCGCCGCGCCGGTCCTGCCGCGCGCGCACCGAACCGCGCACCACCGGATGCACGATTTC